>DASYTX010000107.1:0-10184 GCA_036001865.1 Terriglobales bacterium | reverse complement strand
GCAGCCACAGCAGAAGCAACCGGAGCAACTGAACGCCGACGTACAAGCATGGAAAGCAGTCGAGGATGCGATGGGACGCCCCGGCGAACTGCAGTCCGACGGCGTCTTTAAGTTCAGCATGCCACGCAGAGATTTGAAGGTCACGGTTGAAGGGACCGACATCAAGCCCGGCCTAGCGCTAGGCTCCTGGACTGCATTCAAGCGGATGGGCAATCGCGCCATGCTCATGGGAGACCTGGTCCTTACTGAAGATGAGATCAGCCCGGTCATGCGCCGATTGGTTGAAGGCGGGGTGGAGATCACTGCCCTGCACAACCATGTCCTTGGCGAGTCGCCGCGAGTCATGTACGTGCACATTGGCGGCGTCGGAGACCCCGTGAAAATGGCACAGACGATCAAGGCTGCGCTAGAGGCCACGAAGACCCCTGGGCCAGAGGCTGCACCCACAGAGCAGAGTCAGCAGATCGGTATTGACACCGCGCGAATCGAGCAGGCGTTGGGACATAAGGGCAAGGTCAAGGGCGGCCTATTGCAAGTCAGTGTGCCGCGTGCCAAGCCCCCACGCATGCCCATGGGCAACACCTCGGTCGAGATACCGAATTCCATGGGTGTTGCCACCGCCATTAACTTCCAGCCCAGCGGCAACGGCCGGGCGGCGATCACCGGGGACTTCGTGTTGTTGACAAGCGAGGTGAACCCGGTCATTCGTGTGTTGGGCCAGAACGGGATCGGAGTGACCGCGCTGCACAGTCACATGCTGGACGAAACGCCTCGCTTGTTCTTCATGCACTTTTGGGCCAACGATGATGCCATTAAGCTCGCGCATGGATTGCGCGTCGCATTGGATCTCACGGGGTCACAGAAATCCAAGTGATGCAACCTGTCTCCGAGGAGGGCCGGCCTCTCTACCGATGTGGAGATGAACTTGAACGGGCGCAGGGCGTGGGCATCCGCTTCAGCGGCGCGACCTACGACGCCTTGGCGGTGTTCCGGGTGAGGGCAAACCTGGCGACCTTGGGCTGCACCAGCCTCTCAAAATCGCCGTAGGCCAGACGCACCAGCTCCTTGTGCGAGCCCGCATTGAACGCGATTTCCTTGTCCTTGGTCAGGCTCTCTTCCACGAACACCGGCAGACCATAGAGGTTGCCGAAAGGCGGCATGGCGCCAGTCTCGCAGTCCGGGAACTTGCCTTTGAATTCCGGCTCACTGGCCAGTGCGATGGTCCTGGCTCCCGCCGCCGCTTTGAGCAGGGACAAGTCAATCTGCAACGATGCAGGCAGCACCACCATGGCAAAGCTGTCATCCAGCTTTACGATCACGGTCTTGGCCAATTCTTTCCCGGGAATGTGCGCCATGGCTGCGATTTCCTGCGCGGTGTAGGCGGTGGAGTGGGAGATGACCACGTACTTGACCTTCTGCTCTTCCAGGAACTTCTTGAGCTTTTCGACGGGCATGGTGTACCTCCCTGGCACGAAGCGAAGGCGCGCGCCCCTCGGCCCTAAGACTCTTCGCCGCGGCGTGGCCAGCGTTGCTCATGGTACACCCGGAGGGTGACAAGGCGGGGATTTTGCCATTGGAAATGCAGTTTGATAGAAAGCCCCACATCTGGGGCATTTGTGCAATGCTGACTGCAGCTACCCGGACCACCAGCTCAAGCGCGTGGTTGACAGTTCGGTGCGACCCGCTACAATTTGCGATGCAATTCGTTTCTGGAGGGAGTCATGCCCCAGTACGAGTATCTCTGCCAGGCCTGCCGCAAGCCTTTCAGCAAAGTACTGACATTCGCGGAGTACGAAAAGGGCGGGATCAAGTGCCCGAACTGCAGCAGCAACAAGGTGGAGCAGAAGTTCTCGGCGTTTTACGCGGTCACGTCGAAGAAAAGCGCATAGTCAAACCACCTCCTTACGCGCCCGCCGAACAGCGGTCGCCATAGCCGTCCCTGAGTTAGCGGGTTTCCGCTGATCCCCTCCTCGTCCACCCGAGGAGGGCCGTCCATTGCACGAATTTAGCTGCACCTCCTAGGGTCCGCCACGCAGCGCGGCGGGCTTAGCTGAAAGCAATGTTCCGTTTTCAGAACAGCCCCGGGTCGAGGTGCACCATTCGTAATGCAGGCCCGGCGCGGCAAGGACAGGCCGTGTTCCGCATCTAGAACACGAAATCGCCGTTGCTTGCGTCCCCGACCTGCCGGACTACACTCCGGCCGCGACCCCGGCTCGCACACCGAGGGGTCTCCACGTCAACCAGCCACCAGTAACAAGCGATAGAAACCGGAAAGGAGACAACTCATGGCCTACCAGAAACTAGAGCCAAGGCTGGCCACATTGATCGAACAGCAAAAGGTGAGGGCCACGGCGAGGGGATTCGCGGCCGAGTCGGTGGAGGACCAATCCATCGACGTGACCATTTCCCACCAGGAAGAAATCCGCGCTGCCGAGCAGCGGGACAAGACCGACCAGTTGCGCCAACTGGAGAGGAAAGTCAGTGACAGCCAAAAGCCGATCCTCGCCAGGCTGCGCGAACTGAAGGTCCCCGACGATCAGTTGCGGAGACACGCTTTGACCAACGCCATCACCACTACCCTGAAACCGAAACAGATGGAAGCCATCGCCGAGCTGGACGAGGTGAAGCTCATCCGGCTGGAAGCACTGGAGCCGGTCACCTGCATGAATGAAAGTGTGGACGTGATCGAAGTTCCCGAGGCGCGCGACGATTTCGGAGCCACCGGGCGCGGCATCCGCGTGGCCATTCTGGATTCGGGCGTCGATAGAAACCACCCCGCGCTGCTGGGCAAGGTTGTGGACGAGATCAGCACCGCGGGTGAAGCGGTAAACATTCCTGGCAACCACGGGACACACGTGGCGGGCACGGTAGCCAGCAACGACCCCGTGTACCGCGGTGTCGCCCCACAATGCGATCTCATCAACATCAAGGTGCTCAATGCGGCAGGCTCCGGCACGCCGGCCGCGGTGATCAACGGCCTGGAGCAGGCAGTACGCCGGGGAGCGCTGGTGGCCAGCCTCAGCCTGGGCTGGAGTGAGATCTTCCACAGTTGGGTATGCAACGATGCCGACTGCATTCTTTGTCAGGCGGCCGACAATGCGGCCCGCCTGGGGATCACGGTGGTGGTCGCATCCGGAAATGAAGGCTCGGCCGGCGCCAGGCCGCCCTTTGCTGTGCGTCACCCGGGAGCGGCGCGTCGCGTCATCACCGTGGGCGCGGTGGACAAGGCCAAAGTGCTGGCCACCTTTTCCAGCACCGGCCCGGGCAGCGGACGGCTCAGTCCCACCTCGCCGATCCGCCTCACCAAGCCCGACCTTAGCGGGCCGGGAGTCAACATCGTTTCCTCGGTTTTAGGAGGCGGCTTCACTGCGTTCAATGGCACCTCCATGGCAACGCCGCACGTTAGCGGAGTGGCGGCATTGGTGCTCCAAGCCAATCGCAGCTTAACGCCCATGATGGTCAAGAAACTCCTCGAGGAGACTTCGGAACCGTTGCCCTACACGCCCAATCAGGCCGGCTACGGTCTAGTCAACGCCTACGCAGCGGTCATGCGCGCCAGCATGGCGGTGCCCAGGGCGCTGGCGGCCGTCGCCAGTGAGGCAGCCTAACCTGGTCTAAACTGGTGTGGGTCAGGCGGCATCCTGACCCACATCCGAGGATGCGGCGGTGAGCAAAATCGAACCCAGGCTGGAAGAAGAAATCCGGCGTATGGAACAGGCAGGCCAGACGGACCGCGAGATTCCCGTGATCCTTGAGCTAACGTCCAGGGCACCGGCCGGGCAGCCGGAAGTTGTGGACTTTTCCGACCTACAGCGGCAGGTGCGCGCGCAGCAACAGGGCGTGGTACGCCGCCTGGGCGATCTCGGGGTGAAGCGGGAAATTCGGCAAATGACGCTTTCCAATTCGGTGGAGACGCGCCTGACCGCCGCACAGATCCGCCAGGTAGCCGGCGACGAGGAAGTCAAGCGCATCATCCTCAACCGCGCGGAGCAGGTCACGGCCTGAGCGTTGTTCGTTGATTAGCGCGGAGCGACCACGCCAGTTCCGATGGCTGTGGTCGGATACGGCCTCATGGGGCGTGGCATTTGCCGGGTCGTCGAAGGACGTGAGGTCCATGACCGCGGCGAGCGGGTGGCTAGCTGCGCGGACGTGCGGTATTCCACGTCGCGCGCGATCAGGCTATGTTTGCCGGCCAGACGGACCATGGCTGTGGCCTCAACCGTCTTCTGCAACCACATCCCGGCGACTTCACCATAGGTGAACACGATCCTCACGTCCTTTACCCACCAGGACGGGTTCTTGGCCAGCTTGCCTTCAAAGCGCCGGATGCGGTAGCTCTCGCCATCCACCCAGATACGACCCTCAATCAAGCTCTTGTCCTGGCGCTTGGCCTGAATGGCGAGCAGGTAGCAGCGCTGACCGTCAAGGGCTTCCGCGCCGACGAGGCTGAATTCGTAATCCTGGCGCGAGATGGGCGGCTTGGAGTCTCGCGCCAGCAGGGTCTCGCGTTCCAGGATCTGACGCACGATCTTCTCGCCCCGTGCGCCGCCTGAGCGCGAGCGGATGGCGTAAGTCTTGGTCTCCGGCGGTAGAAAGCTGATCTCTGCGACAACCTGGGAGTTGAGCTTGCGCTGCTCGCCGGCCAGCAGTTGGTAGTCACGGGTGACGCTGTACGGGATCAGGCGCCCCCGATTATCGATTTGCGCACGCTCCAGGCGCTCGACGATGGTTGCAAGGTCGGGCATGCTGCTGGCGGGCTGGCCGGTCGCCACCCCATTCGCGAGCAGCACAACCAGCGGCAGGACGAGTTGAAACGATGACCGCGTCACACGACTCCAGGAATCAACGATCCACGAATTGTTAGAAGCAAAAGGGTGGCCGGCGGAGGGCTGCCCTTGCTGAAAATTCAGTGACAACTCTGAAGCTCAGACCTACATCGCCAGGCGGGGGTCGAGCCTGCATGGAGGGCCAGCCTCGATCACACCGGGACAGCCGCCTGATGTGGCTCCACCACCTGCTCGTACACCTGCAACATGCGCCGAACAGACGTCTCCCAGGAAAAGCGTGCGGCCTGCTCGTGGGTGCGGCGCTTGAGGCGCTCGCGCAAGTCCTGATCCAGCAGCACGCGGTGCAGAGCATGCATGATCTCGAAGACGTTCTCAGGATTGACCAGCACGGCAGCATTGCCCACCACTTCGGGAAGAGATGAGGTGTTCGAAGTCACCACGGGCGTGCCATGCGCCATGGCCTCCAGCGGCGGCAGTCCAAAACCTTCGTAGAGGGAGGGGAAGACAAAGATCTTGGCCGTGTCATAGAAGATGCGGAGCACATCGATGGGAACGAACCCCAGGAACCGCACCTGGTCGCTGACGCCGCTGCGTACTACGGTGCGGCGTAGGTCGGGGTGCTTGGAGAGTTCGTCACCGATGATGATCAGCCGCAGGTCGGTGTACTCGCCTTCCTTCTGCAACTGCGCCTTGAGCGCGGAGAAGGCTTCGATGATGCGCACCACATTCTTGTGGGGCTTGATGTTGCCTGCGTACAGCACAAACGGATAGCTGACCTGGTAGCGCTCGGCGATGAGCTGGCGGTCAGCGTCGGTGGCATGGCCCCGGCGGAAGCGTTCATCGATAGCGTTGTAGACCACCTCGATCTTTTGCGCGGGGATGTGGAAGAGTTGCACCAGATCGGTCTTGGTCGAGTTCGAGACTGCGAAGATGCGAGCCGCCCGGCGCAACACCCGTCGGGTGAAGTAGAGATGCAGCGCGCGAGAGAGGCTGGATTCCTGGGCCGGCGGGTAGAGGTGTTCGACAAGGTCGTGGACGGTCACCACGTACCGGCAGGGAATGTACTGCGGAACCGAGAACAGATGGGGCACGTGCAGCAGGTCGCAGCGGTGCTTGCGCACTACGTGCTGAAACGCGATGTAGTTGCGCGGGGAAGTTTCGGGCAGCCCGTAAGGGACGCTCAGGAAATTCGATGGCAGCTCGCCGATTTCGCGCAGCGGCCCGGGGTCGCCGATCAGAATGTACTCGTTGGTCTGGTCGAGGCGACCCAGCGTGCGAACCACGTTGCGGATGTAGGTGCCCACGCCGAAGTCGCTGATCCGGCGGGTGTCGATGGCGATGCGCACAAGTCCGGTCGGCTTCTTTAGCGCGTCTCAGCCAATGCCTGCGCCCGCGCGCGCCGCTGGGCATAGAGCGGAAAGGCTTCACACATTTCCAGCACCTGCCTGCGAATGCGGCCGAGCACCCCGGCGTCGCTGCGGTTGTTGAGCGCCTCAGCGATCCAGCGGGCGATCTGCTGCATCTCCGGCTCGCGCATGCCGCGCGTGGTCACCGCCGGCGAGCCGATGCGGATGCCGCTGGGCTTGAGCGGCGGATTAGTGTCAAAGGGAATGGCGTTCTTGTTGACGGTGATGCCGGCCTTACCCAGCGCATCTTCGGCTTGGCTGCCCAGCATGCCCTTGGAAAACACGTCCACCAGCATGACGTGGGTGTCGGTGCCGCCGGAGATGACGCGGAAGCCCTCGGCTGCCATGGTTTCCGCCAGCACCTTGGCGTTGGCCACGATCTGGCGGGCGTAGTCGCGGAATTCCGGCGTCATGGCTTCCTTAAAGCAAACTGCCTTGGCGGCGATGATGTGCACCAGCGGACCACCCTGCATTCCCGGAAACGTCGTCTTGTCGACAGCCGCGGCGTACTCCTGCTTGCACAGGATCATGCCTGAGCGGGGGCCGCGCAGCGTTTTGTGGGTGGTTGTGGTGACGATCTGGGCGTGCGGAACGGGCGAGGGATGAATGCCTGCTGCCACCAGCCCGGCGAAGTGCGCCATGTCCACCAGGTAGATGGCGCCGACCTTGTCGGCAATCTGGCGCATGCGCACGAAGTCGATGATGCGCGGGTAGGCGCTGCCGCCGCCGATGATCAGCTTGGGCCGCTCCTTCTCGGCCAGCGCCTCCAGCTCGTCGTAGTCGATGACTTCCTTGTCCTTGCTGACACCGTAAGGCACGATGCGATAGGTCTTGCCGGAAAAGTTCAGATGATGGCCGTGGGTGAGGTGTCCGCCGTGCGCAAGGTTCAGACCAAGCACGGTGTCGCCGGGTTGGACAACCGCAGCGTAAGCTGCCATGTTGGCCTGCGAGCCGGCGTGCGGCTGCACGTTGGCGTGCTCGGCGCCAAAGAGCTGCTTGGCGCGGTCGCGGGCCAGTGACTCCACGATGTCAGTGAACTCGCACCCGCCGTAGTAGCGCTTGCCGGGGTAACCCTCAGCGTACTTATTGGTGAACACCGACCCCATGGCCTCGAGCACGGCCTCGCTGACGAAGTTCTCCGACGCAATCAGCTCCAGACCTTCATGCTGGCGGCTTACCTCGCCGTCAATGGCGGCGGCGACTTGTGGGTCCACTTCATGCAGCGGGCGCGACATCCAATTGTCAGTCCCCATGACCTTCCGCTCCGCAGGCGTCACGCCGCTGTGGGCGCCGCCTTGTAAGGATTGATCATTTCCATGTTGATCTCCGGCTGCTCGAGCGGCCGGAACCCGAAGCTCGCGTACAGGCGCGGGTCCTCGGCGATCACCAGCCAGCGCCTGATGTTCTGCAGCTCGGGATGGCTGAAGATGCACTGCATCAGCCACTTTCCCAGGCCCCGGCCGCGGTAGTCCTCAAGCAGGTAATCGTCACAGAGATAGGCGAACGTGGCCCCGTCGGTGATCACGCGGGCGAAACCGATCTGCTTGTCGCCGTCGTACACGCCGAAACACAGCGACCCGGCAATGGACCGCTCGACCGTTTCTCGCGGTATGCCCCTTGCCCACCAGGAACGGGTGGCCAGAAAGCTGTGGATGGCAGCGATGTCCAGTCGCGCCGGATCAGTGCTGATGACGAACGGGTCTCTCTGGTACTCCTGGATTCCTGTCGGGGTCTTCGCACTTGCTTGCAGTGCCATGTCTCACCTCCTGCTCAGCGTCGGGCCAGAGGGATGACAAACTTCTCCGCGGTGTGAGTAGCGGAGAAACTGACTACCTTTGTGTCCACCAGTCCCGCGGCCTTGCCTGCCGCCATGACGTCGGCTTCAGTAATCCCCAACTTGCCCTTGGGGCGCACCACCCAGATGGCGCCGTTGCGCTTGATGCGCTCTCGCAGCGGCGCGAGCTTTTTCAGTTCTTCCCTGCGATTGGCTGCCAAGAACAAAATATCGGTGTCTTTGGGCACGGCCTCCTGGGAGAGGTCAGCGGCACGGGCGCGCAACTGCCGCCAGAATTCCTGGTCGGAGACCCCGAGGACCGCTACCTTGTGCTCGGGTTTCACGCCGAGCTTGTCGATCAATTCCTTAGGATGGCGGATCTTCTCCGCCCACTTGCGGGCGGCGTCGCCCAGTTCGAAGGTAGCGACGCCCTGCGCGAACTTCACACGCAGCCGGCCGTCGCTGGCGTCGAGCGACTCAATGGCCTTGAACGGAATGCGCAGGCGGAAGGTGCCGCTGAACCTCAGGTCTTCACTTTCCAGGCGCGCTTTGCCAGTTGAGACTTCCGTGCCGAACCGCACCGTGCATTGCGCTTCCTGTCCCATGGGGCTCCGCTATTTGACCGGCGCCTGCTCGCGCTCGATTTCCATGATCTTCTCGACCCGCCGCTGGTGACGTCCACCAGCGAACGGGGTGTGCAGGAACTTGTCGACAATGTGGAAGGCGGTGGGTTCGTCGAGGATGCGGGCACCGACGGCAATCACGTTGGCGTCGTTGTGCTCACGGCTCATCTGCGCCTCGTACTCGGTGGTCACGTTGGCGGCGCGCACCCCGGGAACTTTGTTGGCGGCGATGGCCATGCCTACGCCGCTGCCGCAGACCAGCACGCCCAGGTCGGCGCGCTTGCGCGCGACTTGCTCCGCTACCTTACGGGCGAAATCGGGATAGTCGACCGAGTCCTCGGAAACCGTCCCCTGATCGGCGACCTCGATTCCCTGCTCCACCAGCCTTTGCTTGAGCTTCTCCTTCAGCGCGAAGCCGGCATGGTCAGCGCCGATGGCAATCTTCATAGGGGCTTCATTCTAACTCTTGCCGCGATAAAAAGCCGCCCGCGCCGCTGGCGCACAAATCCTATGCCCAGAGCGCGGGCGTTCTTGCACCAGCGGGATTGGTGCAAAACGGGATGGGCGCGCCGGAGGACGGTGCACTGCTGTGTATTGTCGGCCAAGCGGGATCGGCCAGATAATCGGGCTCAGCGCAACCTGCAGATTCCCGCAGCCCGCCCATGAGGTGAAGCATGACGTCGCCCCCCACTACTGAGACAGCGCTGGCCTACAAGCACATCCTCTTCGACACTTCCACGCACGTGGCGCGCATCACGCTGAACAACCCGCCCTACAACGTGCTGAGCGTGCCGCTGATGAAGGAAATGGCCGAGGCCATCGAAGGCTTGGGCGGGCATGCCGGGACCAAGGCCATCCTGCTGGACTCCTCGCAAAAGACCTTTTCCGCAGGCATTGCGCTGGAAGACTCGAAGTCTGACCGTGTCTTTCAGACGCTGGATGCCTTCAACCGTGTGTTCCAGGCGATCCGCGAAATCTCCAAGCCGCTGATCGTAGTGGTCAACGGACCCGCAATCGGCGCCGGCTCGGAGCTGGTAGCGTTCGGCGACATGGTGATCGCCACTCCCAAGGCCAAGTTCGCCCAGCCCGAAGTCAAATTGGGAATCTTCCCTCCCTTCGCCGCGGTGATGCTGCCGCAGGTGATCGGGCCGAAAAAGACCTACGAGCTGATCCTCACCGGCGAAGCGCTCTCTGCCGAAGAAGCGCACGCGCTCGGGTTCGTCAACCGGCTGGTCCCCGAAAATCAACTGAAGAAGACGGTGGACGAGGTGGTGGCGCGCATCGGCGAATTTAGCGCCCCGGTGCTGGAGATGACCAAGCGCGTCATCGGCAGCTCCATCGGCCTGCCGCTTGACCAAGCCATGCGGCAGTCCCACAACATCTATCTGAACGAACTTATGGCCCTGGAAGATGTGCAGGAGGGCCTACGGGCCGTGCTGGAGAAGCGCAAGCCGGTATGGCGCAACCGATAGTCGTCGGTGTTGGCCTTCGGTTCGTCGGTCTTCTGCGTGCTCTGCGGAAGTTCTGTGCGTCCTCTGCGGCTTCGTTTTCCTAGAGCGCCGACTCCAAAAACTTTGCCATGTGCCAGGCGTCG
>DASYTX010000106.1:0-6083 GCA_036001865.1 Terriglobales bacterium | reverse complement strand
GCCACCAGCGGTGAACCATGTTGGCATTGATGTCATGGCGCAGGGCTCCCCCCGCGATGGCCGCGCCGAATTGGCCGCATTCCTGCATGACTTGGGCCTTGAGTTCAGGGCTGCAGTAACGTCCTTTAGGGCGAGGGCTGCTCCTCTGTGCGCGCTGCAACTCCGTCAGGCCAGCCTGGCGGTCACCAGCATTGGTTTGCAACCGTGCGGTGTCCACCTCCCACTACCGCTAAGGACTCGATGAACATGAACGATGACGCCTGGCTGGACCGCTGGCTTGGGGAGTAACGGTACGGCGGTCATAAATGCTTTCTAAAATTCATTGTTTCTTGGTCCGGCAGCACGCCCGTGTATGGGCGTTGATGCATGGATCCCCGCTGGACGGAATGGGTTTAGTGCTGACGAAGACCGATCAGCTCACCGCCATCGAGGCCAGGATTCGCGCCGACCTCGACGCCGGCGCGACCTTGGAAGACGTGCTAAAAAATATTTACGTTTAACTGAAATACACCGGGCTCAGCCTTCCTCGACGTTGTAAGCAGGCAAGGTGGTGAGCCGTCCGTCTTCAACCGGGGCGCCCACCGTGAAGTGGTAAAAACTCTGCCACCCGCGTGAAACGATCCCGAAGGCCGCATGGACCGGATCATCGAAGTAGCAGCCGATCCCGGTGGCGCGAATGCCCGCCTCTTCGGCCTCCAGGTAAAGCAGCTGGCCCACCATGCCGGCCTCCCAGAACAGGTTGCGGTAGAAGGCTGCGCCGTACGTGGCCAGGCTGTCCCTGTAGTCGGCAATCATGGCCAGGCTGAAGGCGCCATCGCCGGCGATGTCCTGGCCGCAGGAAACGGTGCTCGCCAGCGCTCGACAGTCCCCCTCCTGGAGGAGGTACAAGGGGAGCCCGGGCGGGCAGTCGGGCACGCGCTGCCAACAAGATTCTGAACCCATCACTCCCTTGAGAATCTCGACCTTGTCCGGATCTCGGGCGAGCGCGTAGAGGCCTGGCACCAAGCCGTCGACGCGGTGGACAAAGAGCCCGAGGTGAATGCGCGGTCGCCAGGGAATCGCGTCCCAGGGCATCCCTCGCCGCTCATGTGTCGGAATCAGTCGGGCGAGCATGCGAAAGAATGCGGCTCGCAAGATCGCCGTCGAGCCATCCATCGCTACCGCGCTTCGGCGGCCAAGAATGGCCTTCTCCGCGCTGAGCAGGCCCTGACGGACGGGTGTCCCGAAAAGCTGATTTTCAGAGGGAAACCCGGAGAAGTCCTCCTGGATAGGCGGGCTTTCGCGGCGTCGCGTCGCCTGCGCAACCACGTCGATCACGGGCCACTCGACGCTATGTTCGGGGCTCAGCGCGTTGGCCCTGCCGTGCCAAAGCACGCCACCGCCGTGCGCCGTCAGCGGTTTTGAGTTGCGCGGAAGCGGCATCGAAAAATCCGGTGCAATCAACACGAGCAGCTCAGCCTCCTCGCGCTCCGCCTCCGCGAAATCCTCATCGCGGTCAAGCCCCAGGAGACTGGAGAGGGTGCCGTTGCTCACGCCGTCGAGGAGCACCAATCTCCAGCCGAGCGCCGCTGCCGCGATACGCAGGCTGGCAAGCGCGTGTCCGACGTCGTGCTGGCAGTAGCGGAACGCGCGCTCGCCGTACTTCCAGGCTTCGCGCCAATGAACCGACGACAGACCCACGAAGAAGGAGCCCTCAGGGAAAGGCGCAATCAGCTCGGCCCACCGCGTCGCGTCGAGCACCGCTCGCCGTTCAAGAGCGTGTTCCCTCGGCGCATAGTGGTACACGGCGGCCGTGTCGCCGAGCTGCTCGAGCACAGGCAGTAGGGCATAGCCCTCGGTCGGATGAAGATTCCCACTTGAAGGATTTGCGCGCAACGGCCACCTGGTCTCGCCGACTTGCTTCCATGCCGTCAGCGAGAGTGCGTAGCGGAAAAAGAGCGAGACCGACTCCAGCGACAGTGGCGCCGGTGGCACGGTCGCGCTCGCATAGAGCTGCCAATAGGGCAGCGGGCGGCCCGCTTTGGGCAGAGGGAGACGAACCAGGTCCGCGCCCGCGTAGCGCCGAAACGGATCGGGCTGCGTCGCCCAGTCCAGGTAGCCGAGCGAGGCGGCGTAGCGGTGGAAGTGGTGCTTCGTCCGCTCGTGGTAGGCGATGACCCCCTCTTCGGGAGAGGCATCTCCCGCAAGAAGGCCGGCTCGTTCCAGCGCGCCTGGTGCCCCCGATAAGGCTGAAAGACGATGTGACGCCATGGCAATCTTCGTCATGCTGCGCAGTACTCAAGGAGCGCCTGCGCGCTCGTCACCGGCGCGTCGCAGCTACGGTTTCGGCACACGTAGGCTGCGGGCTGGTCGCCGACTGGGTGCCGACCCTGGCCAATCGGAACATCCTCGGCAAACGCCAGAACGCGCGCTGGGTGGTAGCTACGGTGAACGGCCTCCACCAGCGGCGCCGCCTCACCCCGGTCGCCCGCCAGCACAATCGAGACCGGGCGCTGCGAGAAATCGAGCGCCGCCAGGAGGTGCGAAAAGCCGAAGGGGTTCTTGGCCGCTGCGGCGCCGTACATCTGGAACACGTGCTCGGCGCGGTCACGGTAAGAATCGCGACCCGTCAGTTCGTGCAGCCGCAGCAGCGCGAACACGCTCGCCGAGGTTCCCGACGGCCAGGCGTGGTCTTGCGGGGAGCGCGGACGATGCACTAGCCGCTCACCCTCCTTGGGCGTGAAGTAGAACCCATCGTCCCAGAACTTGTCGAGGATCAGGTCGACAAGCCTCTCGGCGCGTTCGAGATAAGGTCTGTCGAAGCCGGATTCATAGAGGTCAATGAGCGCGTTAGCCAGAAACGCGTAGTCGTCGAGGAAGCCAGGCACCTTGGCCGCACCGTCCCTCCAGGCACGATAGAGGCCACCGTCCGGCATGGTCATCCTCTGCATCAGGAAGTCGGCTGCGCGCCGCGCGGACTGAAGGTACAAACCCTGCCCGGTCGCCTGGTAAGCGGCGCACAGGCCCTGGATCATGAGCGCGTTCCAGCTCGTGAGGATGTTCTCGTCGCGGCCGGGACGAACCCGTCGGGCGCGCGCCGTAAACAGCTGCTCACGCAGGCCCTCCAGACGCGCTTCTTCCAGCGCATTAAGTTCAACCGCGCGGTACAGCACGGTGGCGCCGTGCTCGAAGTTGCCCTGCTCGGTCACGCCGTAGGCCCGGCATGCGAAGGCAGCATCGGACTGGCCCAGCACGGCCTCTATCTGGGCGGGTGTCCAGACATAGAAGGTGCCTTCCTCGCCCTCGCTGTCGGCGTCCTCGCTCGCATAGAAACCGCCGTCGGGATGCGCCAGATCGCGCAGCACGTAGGCGATGGTTTGCTCGAATACGCGCCGCCATGAGCGCTTGCCCGTCACGCGATAGGCATCCGCGTAGAGCTTGACGAGCTGGCCGTTGTCGTAGAGCATTTTCTCGAAGTGCGGCACCGCCCAGCGCTCATCGACGCTGTAGCGCGCAAAGCCGCCGCCCAGATGATCGTAGATCCCGCCGGCGGCCATGCGATCGAGCGTCCGCTCGACGGAGGCGAGCAGTTGGGGCTCGCGTGTTCGGTGGTACACGCGGAGCACGAGGTCGTGGCAAGAAGGGTTCGGAAATTTCGGCGCATCCCCCAAGCCCCCGTGGACCGGGTCCGTATTCGCGGCGAAGGCGCGCGCAGCCTCGGCAGGCACGTCTCGACCCGTCGGTGCCGCGCCGCCGACAAGTCGTTCTTCGAGGACCCGGTAGCCCTTGAGGAACTGTTCGACCTGGGTGCGGAGTTCCGGGCGTCGTTCTTTCCATGCCTCGCTCAAGCCCAGCAGGACCTGCGCAAACCCAGGCCGCCCATAGCGCGCCTCGGGCGGGAAGTAGGTTCCGCCGAAGAAGGGTTCTCCCTGCGGCGTCACGAACACGGTCAGCGGCCAACCGCCGCCCTGACCCATCATCTGTACGACTTTTTGATAGATGTCGTCGAGGTCGGGACGCTCCTGGCGATCGACCTTGATGTTGATGAAGTGCTCATTCATCAAACGCGCGATGTCGGGGTTCTCGAACGATTCATGCGCCATGACGTGACACCAGTGACACGCGGCGTAGCCCACCGATACGTGGATGGGCTTGTCTTCTTCTCGTGCGCGGCGAAACGCTTCTTCTCCCCATGGATACCAATCAACGGGGTTCCCGGCGTGCTGCCGGAGATAAGGGGAGGTTTCCCGGGACAGTCGATTTGGCATGGATCTACCTGATATTTACCCTGACATCTACCCAGCGCGCGGGTAGAACGGCTGCTTACCCGCGGGCCGCTGCTTCTGCGGTGCCGTGATCTTCGAGGTGCGCGATGGGGTGCGCTTTGCTTGTCCCAAGCTGCGCGGACTATACTGAATTGTCGACCCGGTGCACTTGAGTTGACCGTTTTTTCTGCTTCTAACCTGTCGGAGGCAATTATGGCGAGACTGGTGATGCGCACGCGCAGCAAACCCTATCCGATAACCATTGGCGGCGAGACGAAATTCATCTGCGGCTGCGGCCTGTCGGCGACCCAGCCTTTCTGCGACGGCACGCACAAGCAGACTCGCGACGAGAAAGAGGGAGCGCTTTGCTGGTACGACGCCGATGTCGGTCGCAAGGAAATCGCGGATGCGTTCCCCAACATTCGCACCCCGAGCGAATAGTACGTCCTGGGGTTCCCTCGTTTTCAGCGTAATAACTGACGGTACGCAAAGCCAGCGCCCGGCAACAGCCATCGAGCCCGTCGGTGGTCGTCTGCGGAATCCGCACTGGCGTTTTCTTTACGTCCAGCGTCATGGTCAGCCAGATAGCTCCATATTGTTTGTGTCTAGGAAGCTGCGCATGATTGAGTCTAAGCGGTGGCTCTGCAAGCTTGTATTTTCTTTGGCATCCTTGAGTTATGACAAAGCTCCTGTTGGTGGCGATTAAAGAGCGCGCAAATATGGCGGTCGAGCGCGGTTTTGGATGACCTGGCTGAAAGTCGCCATTGCAAGCGTTTGCTGTCTTTCGCCAGCGGCTGCTTTCTGGAATCTCAATTCATTGCCAATCAGCTGTCGTTGGTGCGCACCCGCTTGGTGCCCTGAGCCGTCACTCGTGTTTCCTGAAACCGGTAATTCCGGGGGTTCTGTATCCGATGTCTCGAGACAAATATGTCACCCATGCTGGCTGGTCAGGCAGTGGCTGGGGGCGCAGGCCGGGCATACCGCCATCAGGTTGCTTACCAACAACCTTCTCGCGAGCACACTTTCACTTGATGGTAAGCGGAAACAAGGGCATTCATCTGTTGCGTGTTCCCGCTCATTGCATCGTCATCAATAATCAGGCTGATGAGTTTGTCCGCAATGCACCCCGCACTTCCGTCCGTGCCCCCAGCGAATCCCCCTGCCGAAACCCCAGCTGTCGTGCCAGCGTATGCGTCGGAGCAGGGCATTGATCCTGATTTGCTGGAGACGGCCCGCATCCGCCTGGAACTTCTGTACGGCGAGGTTGCCGCTTCCTGGCCCGGCTTCATTGCGCGTCCCGGTCAGTACGAGATGATGCAGGCTTGCCTGCTGACCTTTCTCTCGGCCAAGGCGCCCGACGAGGAGGACCGTCCCGGCAACAACCTGGCGCAACTCGAAGCAGGCACGGGCACCGGCAAGACGGTGGCCTACTGCCTCGCAGCGATTGTGGCATCCGAGGCGCTCAAAAAGACCGTCATTGTCTCGACTGCCACAGTGGCCTTGCAGGAGCAGCTGTTCCAGAAAGACCTGCCGCGTCTGGCCGAGATCATTCCCGAGTTGCGGTACGACATCCTCAAGGGCCGGGCCCGTTATGTCTGCGAAAGCCGTCTGGAAGGGGTGATCAACGATGCGGTGCAAGACAGCCTGCTCACTGGTGAATTCCAGGACGCCTTTGCCGACGCCCGCTGGCAAGCGAAGGGCGTCCCGCGTGACCGTGCCGAAGCGATGCTCTGGTTCAAGAACACCGCCAAAAAGCTCCATTCCGGTGCTTGGGACGGCGACATCGACAGCCTGGCGCAGCCGCCCGAGCCCGAAGACTGGCGCCAGGTGCAGGCCAAT
>DASYTX010000105.1:0-10085 GCA_036001865.1 Terriglobales bacterium | reverse complement strand
GTCCTTACAGTCGTCCCATACCGCAACCGTCACCAGCGAGCGGCTGCTGTCCTTGATGTCGCCGGTCGTACCATCGCGATACTGTCCCAGTCCCCCCCAAGTGTCCTGATTGGGGGTCCCGATCAGGTTATCGACGTCGTCACCGACCTGGCCGACCTTAACGCCGTTCGCGGTCTGCAACACATCACCGCACTGCACCACAGCGTTGGGCGCGTTGACGTTCAGGCAGTCCCCTATGGCTTGCGAAATGCTGACGCCAGGAATGTGCTGGTCGATATCAACTACGTCCCATTGGCTGGCCGGGTTTCCGACTTTGGTCCAGAGCTGGATGGCGGTGCTCAGGCGATAGGCGGCGTAGTCCGTGATGTTCCCCTGCGCGTCGAACAGGATCTCCTTCTCCCCCGGGCCGAAGCACGCATCATCTCGGTCCTTCTTGCTGAGGACGGTGTTGGGGATCCAGAAGGGCTTGAAACAGTAATCGCCGGCAGCCCGGCTGGAGGCTTCAGCCGTGGCTCTGACGGTTATGCCAGCGGAACTGAACCCGCTGCCACCAAACACAGCCAGTGCAGGGGCGAAGAAAGTGCCGACGGTACGATGTACCGTAACTGTGACCTGACGAGCGTTGACATCGACATTGACGTCGGCCGGGGTGATGGTCACCGGCTGACCCAGGATCTTGTTCTTGGCGGCGACGGCAACGGCGGCGTTTTTCGCCGCCATGTCTTGCAAGGCGCCGGGGTTCTGCAGGGTAAAGGCGCCGGCCAGGGCGGCGGCATCGGCAGCGTGCTGCGCGCTGGTGCGGGCAGTGAACAGTACACCCAGGTCAACTGCCAAGGCCACCATACCGACCAGCACCACGATGAACAGCGCCACCATCACCAGGGTGACGCCGCGCTGCCCGTTTTTACGGTGACATTTCATTTTCCACCTGCGGGTCCTGGCTTGTTCTCATCAAATTTCTTGTCGTCCAGAAACTTCTGCGGCATTTGGGGCAACGGCGCCGGTTGTGTAGAGGGCGAGACGCGGCGCGCAGTCACCATCACCATCAGTTCTGTCTTGCTTTTCTGCAGGCTCTTGCTGCGGAAGAGATGGCCGAGGATGGGAATGTCGCCCAGCCCAGGAATCTTGCTCATGTTGTTGGTCAGGCGGTTGTCCATCAGGCCGGCGATGACAAAGCCCTGGCCGTCCTGGAGCTCCAGTTCGGTCTGTGCCCGGCGGGTGGTCAGTGCTGGGATGGTGAAGCCCTGAATCTGTAGCCCATTGGCGAAGTCCAGGGCGCTGACCTCGGGCTTGACCTGCAAGTGGATGTTGCCGCTGGGCGTGATGGTGGGCGTGAAGCTGAGGCGGACACCGAACTCTTTGAACTGAACAGTGATGGAGGTACCGCCCCCGGCTACGCCGCCACCCTGCACTACCGGGATGGGGAATTCGCCTCCGGCCAGAAAGCTGGCTTCCTTGCCGTTGACTGCGATGAGGTTGGGCTCGGCCAGGATCTGCAAAAGATTCCTCTGCTGCAGGGCCTTGATGGTGGCAGCGACGCCGATATCCGGACGAAATACGAACACGTTTAACAGGTCGCTGAGGCCGAGGGCCGAAGTTGTCTGACTGGTACCGCTGTCTTGGCCGGTGCTAACCAACTGCGGGGGCGCAAACTGCTGAGTTGAGCTGGTACCGATGATCTTGTTGGGAGGAAGGCTCAGCAGGTTGACCCCCAACTGGGTGATGGCAGTGCGATCGACCTCGGCGAACTTGACCTCGAGCAGCACCTCGTGAGCGCCCACTGGGCCGAAGGCCAATACGTTGACCACGTTCTTGGAGAAAGCGCTGGCGATGAGGCCGGCGCGCTCCGCGGTCTCCTTCTCGCTGACATTGCCGGAGAGCACGATGGCGCTGCGCGAGGCGGAGACGTTGATGTTCTCCTGCGGGAAGATCCGCTTCATCTCTTCGGCGGCAGCGGTGACATCGACATCAACGCGCAGATCAAAGCTGCGCGAACGCTCGGCTTCATCCCAAATCACCAGCGATACTTCGCCCGGCGTCCGCCCGTGCACCATGACCTGGCGGGGCGTGACGACGACGGCGTCGGCGATGTTGGGGTCGGTGACCGAGACCCGCTTCAGCCGGTCGGTGGTGTTGATGAGCAGCGACTTGCCCACCATGACGCGCAGGGGCACGGCCTCAGTGGCCTCCTGCGGCGGAGCGTCGCTGGGCGGCTGGGGTGCGGCTTGCGGCGCCGCTTCCTGCTGCGCCGGCGGCCCTTGTTGTGCCGCCAGCATTCCGGGCACGCCCAGCAGCGAAAGCAACCCCACCACCAGACAAATCTTGCGGTGCATTCCCTTCCTCCTTAGTACCGCGTACACCTACCCTAGAACGTGGTAATGTCCTTCTTGTCTCCGCGAATCAGCTCCACCGTGTAGGCGGTGGGTGCTGGAGGGAAAACAACCTTCTTGCCCGCGCTCTTGCCGGTGGTGCTCACCGGGGGGGCACCGTAAAGCGATGCATTGACCAGGGCCGGTGTGCTGGCCGGCTCCAAATCCAGCGGGTTGCGCAAGGCCAGTTGGATCTTGCCCTGAGTGCTGGCCAGGGTCAGTCTCTGCGCGTCTTCGGGCGAGACCAGCAGGGTGACCACGGTGGCGTCGGGCACTGGCTTGCTGTCGCCCCGCTCCTGCATGTCCTGGCCGACGGTCAAGACTATGACGTTTTGCAGCACGGTGGTGGTCATCACCCTGCCAGGATCGTCGTTGCGGGTAGGACTCCCGGTGAGCAGCACGTCCACGCGTGTACCCGCTTTCACGTAGCCAGCCACTGCCACCACCTCGTTCACCTTGACCGACACAGCGCGCATGCCATGGGGAATTCGTGGCGGCAGCCCGCCGCCGGCGGCGGTCTCGGCCAGCTTGGAGGCCAGGACCGGCTCGCTCTTAGCCATGGACGTCAATACGCCGCGGCCGATGACTTCCGATTTGCTGCGGAAGGCGCCCACGGGAACCTCCGAGACGGGCAGTTGCGCGATGCGTACGTCGGTCGCCTGGATCTGCCTGCCCAGGGCCAGATCGGTGTCCGCGACCACCACGGGCGCGGTAGTGGTCGCCGGGCCGCCCATGGCCTTGCTGCGCATCACCCGGTAGGTGACCGCGGTGAGCGCGAAGGCGACTGCCAGCGCCAAAACTCCGATCATCACGAGCCGTCTGCGGTTCATTGCTCCTCCAGCATCAATAAAGGTTGCGAAACTCCGCCGAAACCGCCAGGTTCACCACCGTCGCACCGTCAGAGAGACCAAAGACCTGCAGGTTCGGCATGTACTGCAAGGTATAAGGATAGGTTAGGGTCACCACCGACATGGTGATAGTGACCGGAGTGCCGGTACCGTAGTCAGCCTGCGTCTTGCCATTCTGGATGACATCTACGACGACGTTAGGTATCTGCTGCGTCGGGAATCCGCTCCTGGCCAAAACGCCGTCTGGAGTCGCAGTAATGGCCAGCTTCACTTGGTCAGTAAAGCCCTGGTTCTCTCGTTGTGCCGACAGCCGCGCGCCCTCGCGCGCCGCATTGTTCAGAATGATATGAGTGCGTATGACGTCAGCGCCTTCAATGACAATAAAGGTCAGCAGCAACATCACCGGCATGATGATGGCCAGCTCTACGAGCTGCGTGCCCCGCTGACGGCGAACTGGATCAGTTGACTTCATTGCGCATTTTTGCCCTACCGTTGATGGTGACGGAAACGTCGCTGGCCCCCAGCAACAGCATGGGGGTGATAAACACATAAGGCGCCCCCACGTACACCTCCCGGTAGCTCACCGTGACTCCGTTCACCATCTTGGAGGCAGCATTGACGCAAACACAAGCCCCATCGGGATTGCCCGGGGGACATGCCCCGGTGCCGCAGTTATTGGCGCGCGGCAAACCGGCGGCGTCGGTGAAGGTGTAGACGTAGTTGCTGATCTGGGCGGTGGTGGGAACCTGGTCCGAGTTTGGTTGTGGCGCTACGGAGTAGCGTCCACCCTCGCGCGCGGCGTTGGTCACCACCTGGTAGAGGTTGAAAATGCGGCCAAACTCCACCACGCCCATGATGAGCATGAGCAGCAACATCAGAGTAAGTGCCGCCTCCACCAGGGTGGCGCCGCGATGTGCCCGGTTTCGCTTCACGTGTTCATCACCAAGGCCGCCAGAGTGCCCAACGCCGCCGCTAGCCCGAAGGGCATGCGAACCAGCGAAGGGTTGCGGAGGTTGACAACCGGGTGCTCGACCAGGCCGCGAGTCCATACTCCACGAACCAGCAGCCCCATGTTGTGGAAGGTCTGGCGCACCATGCCACGTCTGCAAACTTGAATAAAAGCGATTACGCCGGCGACGATGACCGCCACTTCCATGGCCACCACCCAGCGGCCCAAACCGAGCAGGGCACCCATTGCGGTAATCAGTTTGACGTCTCCCCCGCCGATGGCTCCCAGGCGGAAGAGAGTCAGGCCGATGCCAAAGCCGACAAACGCGGCGGTCGCGGCCGAAAGGGCGTTGCCCGTCGCCCAGTGAAAAACCAAGCCGCCACCCAGGGCGACTAGAGTCAAGGCGCGTGGAATCTTTCGCCAACCAACATCAGTGATGGCGGCCGTCACAACAAAGCCGAGGACGACAACATTCCACACGGCGTCCGGGGTAAACCTCATTGGATTAGTTAACGAGCCGGAGCAGCAGGATACCGGTGAAGCCTCGTCCGGCTCCTGCCGCTGCTCTCGTTCCTATGTGCAGTGACCCTGATTACAGGACGTTGACTACGCGGTTGAACACAGCCTGGATATCGGTACCCATGCTGGTGATAACGGTGGCCACCGCCAGGGTGATCAGCGTGAGCAAAAGGGCGTATTCCGCCAGGTCCTGTCCATCATCCTCAGTCCGCAGTCTACGAAGCAGTTCCAACATTTCTTTCTCCTCCTAAGGCGCACGCGCCTTGCGAGCTTTGTATTGGCAATCCAGCGGCCAGAGTACTGGCCGAGACTCCCAATGTTTTCAATGGCTTAAGCAGGCCCACAGGGCCAGAGTGTCCGATCCCTGAGACGGCGCCGCTCGTGGTGTCCGATACGTAAGACAGGTTTGGCGAAGCACTTCGGAGTGATCCGGTGAGGCGAGGACAGGCGCAGCATAAGGTAAGCCGCGATAGGCCCTTGGGCATATAGCGGCTGAGGATAGAGGCCGTAAGCGACCCGAGATCATCCGAGACCAGAAGGACGGGAACCAAAGTAGCCGCGGTCAGCTGTCCAGCATTTTGCCGGGTAAACCCAGTCGGGACGGCGGAAGGCCATCGCTTGGCGGGCTGGCCGGGATCTGCAATTCCTCGATCAGGCGGTGCAGCGAGGAGCGCGCAATCTTCAGCGAACGCGCCGCCTCCACCTTGTTGTTGCCAAATTCCACCAGCGTTCGCTGGATGAGGCGGCGCTTGAAGTTCCGCACTTCCTCTTCCAGTGAGACCGGCCCGACATCCTGACGGCCCTCGGAGAACTGCGAAGGCAGGTGCTCGAGGCGCAGCTCAGCCGCGTCGCAAACCACAACGGCGTGCTCGATGACGTTCTGTAGCTCACGCACGTTGCCCGGCCAGTCATGTTCCTGCAATACGCGCAGCACCGCGGGCGACATCCGGCGCGCCGAACGCTTGTAGCGTTCCGCGAAATTACGCAGGAAGGTATGCGCCAGAAGAATGATGTCGTCGCGGCGCTCGCACAACGGCGGCAGAGAAACCTCGATGGTGTTGAGCCGGTAATAGAGGTCGAGGCGAAAGGTGCCGGCCTTGACCAACTGCTTGAGGTCACGGTTGGTGGCGCAGATGACACGCGCTTCCATGGGCCGCGCCTGGTTGCTGCCCACGCGCTCGAAGGTGCGCTCCTGCAGGACGCGCAGCAGCTTGACCTGCAGGCCGGGAGCCAGGTCACCAACCTCATCGAGGAAGATGGTGCCGCGCTCGGCCGCTTCGAAGCGTCCCTTTCGGGAGCCGTTGGCGCCGGTGAAGGCGCCTTTCTCGTGGCCGAAAAGCTCAGCCTCGATCAGGCTCTCGGGCAGCGAGGAGCAGGTGACGGCAACGAAAGGCTCGCGGGCGCGAGGGCTGGCCTCGTGGATAGCGCGGGCCAAAAGTTCCTTGCCAGTGCCGCTCTCGCCGGTCACCAGGATGGTGGCATCGGTGTCGGCAACGCGCGCAGCGCGATTGAGTACCGCCTGCAGCGCGGGATCGGTGCCGAAGATGGCGGCAAAGGCGCCGCGCTGCGGACCCGCTGCCCGCAGCCGCTCCAGCTCGCTATGCAGCTCGCGGAACTGCGCTGCCCGACGGAGCACGATGCGCAGCTCTTCCATGGACGCAGTTTCGACGAAATAGTCGTAGGCTCCGACCGTCATGACCTCGCGGATAACGCTGCGGTCAGATGTGGAAACGAAGGCCACCACCGGGGTGTTGGCCGAGCGCCGCAGCACCCGGTCTAAAGTCTCCATTTTGGCGGCGAAATGCGGGTGCTCGCGGCTGGGAATCTGAACCACCACCACGTCGCAGTCCCCAACCCGCTCGGTCTCCAAGTCTGTGGAAGGGATCAAGGCAAAGTCGGCGCCAAGCTTCTGCGCCAGCGCTTCGACAAACTCGCACCTACTGTCCAGGAAATAACAGTTCACTCATCCCCCAAACCTAAGTACCAACAGCCAGTTAAAGCTTCCACCACGTTCAAGGGCCATCGGGGGAACGGCCTGTTGCCACCTCAGCCGACACAAACCTTTTGAGAGAAAGGGCAAAGGGAGGAGAGCAATTACGTCGCCATGTGCAGAATTATCAGGGGCTTACGGTGCGAGATCGGGAAAGCCCCCAGGTCGCCGTACCACAAGGACTTAGCCCATTCCGGCTAGCCTGGGTTCAACCGTCCAGGGGGGTGGGCGGAGACAAGCCGGGGGCGGAGCGCTGGCAGCAGAACAGGTTTGGACTTCCGAAGTGAAAATGTTTTCACATAGTTCGGGGGCGGCACGGCGGCGGATTCGCAGACAGAGGCCCAGACCTGGTTTGCAAAATCGTTACTGGCACCACGGAATCGAGGAATATCGGCCGGAAAATTTGCCACCGCCTTGTACCCAGCGACTACCATCAGCCGACGATGCTAGCGCGCGTGATGCTGGTGGTTGCGGCCGGCGGGCTGCTGACCTCGACCATTTTTCTCCTGCTGGCGCTTGCGGGAGCAGTGCGCTTTCGCCAACGAAGGCGCGCGCTTTCCGCCGCGGCTGACTACCTTCCGGCAGTGACCGTGCTTAAACCCGTGCACGGGATGGAGCCGTGCCTGCGCCAAAGCCTGGAGAGCTTCTTCCTCCAGGACTATCCAGCGTTCGAGATCATCTTCGCGGCCCGTCACGTCGATGACGCAGCACTGGCTCTTGCCCGCGAACTGCTGCGCAAGTATCCGAGCGTGCGCGTGAAGATCGTGGTTGCCGGAGAGCCGCCGTGGCCTAACGCCAAAGTGTATTCGCTGGTGAAGATGATGGCCGAGGCCAGTCACGATCTGCTGGTGATCAGCGACAGCGACGTGGAAGTGCGGCGGAACTATCTCTGCGAAGTGGTGCAGCCCTTCCGCGATCCGCAAGTGGGATGCGTGACTTGCCTGTATCGCGGCGTGCCGGTGGGCGGACTGTGGTCGCGACTGGAAGCGCTGGGCATGTCGGTGGAGTTTGCTTCCGGCGTGCTTATCGCCGACCTGCTCGAAGGGATGAAGTTCGCCCTCGGTCCCACTATGGCCACGCGCAGAGAGGCACTGGAGAAGGTGGGCGGGTTTGGCGCGTTTGCCGACTACTGCGCCGATGACTACCTGCTAGGCAACCGGGTGGCAGCCGCGGGATACAAGGTGGTGCTGTCAGGCCACGTTATCGATCACATTGTCCTGAACCGTTCTCTGCGGGCCTCGGTCGTACACCAGGTGCGTTGGATGAAGAGCACGCGCTATTCGCGACCCAAGGGACATTTGGGTAGCGGACTCACCTTCGCCATGCCCTTCGGCCTGCTGGGCTTGGCTTCCGGAGCCATTATGGGCAGTTGGGGATTGGGCGCGGCGCTGCTGGCAGTCGCGGTGGCCAATCGTCTACTGCAAGCGCTCGCGATCGGTTGGGGTGTGGTGCGCGATCATAACGCGCTGCGGTTCGCGTGGCTCTATCCGCTGCGCGACCTGATGGGGTTCGCTCTGTGGGTGGCAAGTTATGCCGGAAGCAAGATCTGGTGGCGTGGGGAGCGGTATCGGCTGGAGATGGGCGGAAAGATGGTGAAGATCTGAAGGATTGACGCTGCGTTTGCTGCCGTAAAGCGCGTGTTAGACTGAAGCAATTTCAGCTTCCGGGGTACAAGTTCCTTTTGTGCGGCATCGTTGGATTCACGCACCGCAACCGCGTGGCGGACGAGCGCATCCGCCGGGCGACCAGTTCCCTGCTGCATCGCGGCCCCGACCAGCAGGGCGTCTATGAGTCCGAGCACATCTCTCTGGGCGCGGTCCGGCTGAAGATCATCGACCTGGAACACGGCGACCAGCCATTCTTCGACCGCATCCCGGACCACGACACCGTGGTCGTTTTCAACGGCGAAATCTACAACTATCGCGAGTTGCGCCGGCAACTGGAAGCGCGCGGGCACGTGTTCCGCTCGCGCTCAGACACCGAGGTGGTCCTCCGGGCGTTTCTGGAGTGGGACCTCGGCTGCTTTGCTTGGCTGCGCGGCATGTTCGCCGTGGCCTTCTGGACGGAGTCCGAGCGCCGGCTGGTGCTGGCCCGCGACCGCATGGGCATCAAGCCGCTGTACATCCACCGGCGCGGCCGCGAACTTTGTTTCGGCTCGGAACTGAAGGCCATCCTGCTCGACCCGGAAGTCGAACGTGTGCTGGATCTCGAAGGGCTCAGCTACTACCTCTCGATGAATTATGTCCCCACGCCACACACCCTGGTGGCGGGCATTCGCAAGCTTCCTCCTGGACACTGGCTGGAGTGGCGCGAGGGCGAGGTTCGCAGCGAAGCGTACTGGCGTCTACCGCTGGAGCCGCCGAAGCAGCGTCCGTTAAGCGAAGCCAAAGAAGAACTGGATGTGCTGCTCAAGGATTCCATCGGTGAGCATCTGGTGGCCGATGTGCCGCTGGGAATTTGGGCGAGCGGCGGCCTGGATTCGTCCACTGTGCTGCACTACGCCGCCCAGGCGACGTCGGATCGGCTGAAGACCTTCTCGGTATCGTTTCGCGGGCGCAGCTTCGACGAGAGCCGCTACTTCCGCCAGGTGGCGGAGGTGTACGGCTCGGAGCACCACGAGGTGGACGTCAACCCCGAGCTTGACCTGCGCGCCGCTGTCGACGAGATCGCCTATTATTCCGACGAGCCCAGCGCCGACGCGGGCGCTCTGCCAGTCTGGTTTCTGGCACGCATGAGCCGGCAGCACGTGACCGTGGCGCTCAGCGGCGAAGGCGCGGACGAACTCTTCGGCGGCTACTACACGTATGTTGCCGACGGATACGTGCGCTGGCTGCGGGCCCTGCCCTTGGGGCTTCGACGCCTGGGACATGATTTGCTGCGGCACTGGCCGGCGTCGGATGAAAAGATCAGCCTGGGTTACAAGCTGAAGCGCTTCCTGCAAGGCTCGCTGCTCACGCCCGACGAAGCCCACATTTTCTGGAACGGTACGTTTTGCGAGTCGGAAAAGCGCGAGTTTTTTTCCACCGCAAAGAACGGCGAGCTGGCCCAGCTCTTCTACAGGCTACCCGAGGACGGGCTGGGATACATCAATCGCTATCTCGCTTTCGACCAGCTTAACTATTTGCCCGACGACATTCTCTACAAGTGCGATCGCATGAGCATGGCGCACTCGTTGGAGGTGCGCGTCCCCTTCCTTGACCACCGCATCGTGGAGTTCGCGGCGTCGCTGCCACAGGAGTTCAAGGTGCGCGGCTCCTGCCTGAAGTTCGTGCTGAAGGAGTTGATGAAGGACAAGCTGCCGGCGGCGGTCCTGAACCGCCGCAAGGAAGGACTGGACATCCCCGCACACGAGTGGCTGCGGGGGCCTCTCAGGCCGTTGCTGCTGGAGACGGTGAGCCGGGAACGGGTGG
>DASYTX010000104.1:0-5179 GCA_036001865.1 Terriglobales bacterium | reverse complement strand
GTTGCGGTCGACGCGAGGTTCCATTCCCCGCTTAGGCCCCGTATTGCAAGTGCTGACTTCACTGAAGCAAAGCCGTACTCCATTTCGTGGCGCCATTCTTAACCCTGCGGTCCAGGGGAGCTGCGAAAAATGCCGCGCAGGTTCCTGAAATTGAATGTTGAACGCTTTTCTGAATCGCACAAATCTTCAGTGCATTTTTCTGACCAGCCGGAACCGACCAGGAGCCGACGGTCGCGGATGAACCGCATCAATGGTGCACACTCATGCACACGTCGTCCTCGCGGCTCAACAATCGCCCCACCTGTCGGGGGGCCGACCCCAGGAGCTGCACAAACCCGTCGCCAAGTGCCCTTAACTCGGCTTCGCTGTCCTTGGAGGAGGACAACTGGCTCCAGAACTTTCCCGAATTCCAACCCAGGATTCGATCATCCCCTCCACCAGTCTGGGTGAAGAAGCCCCAGAACCAGAGGTCGTCCCAAGTAAGCATCTGCTCGGCCGTGTACTCACTCCGCAATCCATTGTTGATGTTGTCGACGCTGGGGCAGGTATGCCCAAGTTCTCGGAAGATGCGCAGGATGACGCGGTCCACGGGCAAGAAGGGCTTGCTTTTAAGGAGGGGAGCCATCTCTGGCGTGGCGTCCGGCCAGAAGTGCAAGGCCTTGGGGCCCCGGTGAAGCTTGATGGTCGCCTTCACGAAGAGTGCTGTCGTCTTTACCCCCCAACCGAGGTGCGCATTCACAGCCCTGAACAGCGCTTCCCATTCATCAGTGGCGGGTTGCGGTTTCAAAGCCTTTCCCCTCTTCCTAGTCGCCTCTTCAGCCTGTTGAGCCAGGTACGTGGTGAACGCCTTCAGGGAAGAAGTTTGCTCAGGCGTGGCGCGATGAAGCGCCTCCCAAAATGGTTTGAGCTTGTCCATATCAGCGCCCGATTGTGTGCTGACGTTCAAATGCAGGAAGCAGACCAGCCTGTCACGGTCCGAGATGCAGCTTGCGAGGCAGCGTGTGTACTCACGCTCTTGGAACTCTTTGTTCCATTTAGTGTTTCGGTCGAGAAAGGCGAAGAGCTCCTTAACGCGTGCGTGCTTCCAGTCGAAATCGTCTTTCTTGCGCTCTGTCTTTGGCTTGTTTGTCATGTGGTGGTGGAGAAGTTCTTGCTCAGTAATGCCGTGTTTTACAACAACAGCTCTGAGTGCGTTCGCGGGCACCTGGACTGACACGTTACCTTGCGCGATCATGAGGATAACAACCGGGGAATCCTCACCATCGTATTAGACCTGCAGCTGCCCTGAACTACGATCCAACGAAGCCTACATTGCTACCTCGGTGATTGTCGGCCAGGGCGCGGTGGCTCCTGTGACCCCCGTCTAGAGATAACACGACGGCGCATTGTCCCAATCCGACACAAGCCCTCTGGCTCTTATGGTCCCGGGCAACAGAGCGCGGAGCTGCTGCACCTTTTCCTCCATCAGCCCAGGGTTGCCCGACATGGCCATAAGGATCGCCACGTCAGCACCCAATTCTTGAGCAGTCGTAGCCAAGTCCTCGATGTCACTCTTCGCAATGAGCTCTACCCCTACTTTTGCTTCGCCGATCACCAACTTGCCATCGACGATACAGACCACATCCAACTCTCTATCAACTTTCCCACCCTGATTTTCCGGGTAGTCGCGGAATAACGCCGTTTGCGCGGCGAAGATGAAACAACTATTCGATTCCTGGCGCAAAGCGCTGAGTGCCCATGCGACTGTGAGTGTGTCGTGCTCACGCAGGCATGTTGCAAAGAATTCATTGAGGCGGAAGTCGAGCGCAATGTCGACAGGGAGATGATGGTTTTCATGACAAACCTCGCAGGGCATAAGATTCTTCAGCGAATCGACGCCAACCCAATTTCGATGCGAACAATGCCTGCAAACCCATTCATGACCGCGATAAAAGACGCCGCGCTCCAGCAGGAAGCTCAAAGAGCGTTTCAAATCGTTAGGAGCTTCCGCGAGGATTTCGTCACGTTGACCCTTAAGGTGGTCGTCAACATCTATCGCCGCGTTGAGCTCCTCTTGCCAAGCATCGAGCAGCTTGCTGTAGCGCGTCTTCTGGCGAGGAACTCTCAGGCGACTCGATTTTTGAATAACGCGCTCGGCCAAGGTCTGCCATCCCGCGTCGTCGTTGATCAGCAAGGTGCCGCTCGTTGCCTTCATGCGTCGCTGCAAATCCTTGATTACCTCCGCATGCTGTCCCTGTGCTGGCGCCGCCATATTTCCGAACTGACTACGCCAGAAGTGCTTGCTTAGGACATGTTCGACATCACTTAGAGAACCGAACATCCCCAGCAGACCCTTAAGATAGCGGCCTTTGTCGGATGGCGCAGAGTACTTGTAAGCGACGGTCTTCTTTGCGCTGGTGCGCATGTCCAAGTACTGATAGTGCGGCATATCGTTGAGGACGCGTCTAAAGATATCGCCGTCCTCCGGCTGCGTGACCTCGACGACGCGCTTGTTGATGTCAACCCGCACTGAAATTTCACCGTGCCGCAAGAGCCGAGCGTCCGTACTTCCATAGAACAGGCGAACCAACTGCGGGCGGATCGGCAGCCTCCAGGCCTCGCGGACATTCTCGAACCGACTGTTATCGTTCAGGCGATCGATCGCCAAGTCGACGAACCACGACCCCTGCGAGAAGATCGGGTGCATTCCCGCGCAGTAGCTGAGCTGCATCGGCCCGGGCACTGTCACAACCGTCGTGCCATCGCCAATTGGGGCTTCGGCTGTTGCTGGTGCGGGGATTACAACTTGGTACGCGATGTATATGCGTTTCGAGTCTGACGGACAGCAATCATCGGTCGACCCGATCGCGCTGAAGTCAACGTATGACCTGGTCACTTTGCGCAGCCGCTCAACAAACTCCTGGAGGTCTGCTGAGGCCAGTGAGTGTGAGCGCACGACGATCCGCGGCGATCCCTTGCTCTCGCCTATCCAGTTGCGCTGACGCAGAAAGTTTGCGATTTGTCCTGTTCTGCTTTCGTCTGCCCTGATCGCGGCCGGAACGCGCATCGTCTTGAAGGTCTGGCTCTGCGCATCGTCGAAGAGTAGCCCAGCGTTCCAGCACGAAATGCGATCTGCAAAGCTGTCGCCCACGACCAGACAGAATCCATTTGTCCACAGATGCTCGGGGCGGTGTGGCTGGGAATGTAGGTTGGACAACTGCCCGAGCGTCACAATGCCGCTCTTTTGCGACATGCGTTCAACCACTTCGTAGCCATCCTGTGCCTCTTCGGCCTCAATCACACCGAAACGCCAGCGGTCCGTCGGCGCATCTTTCGGCGTAAGGATCAGCCCGCGCACTCCGAGCTGCTGGTGAATCGGGAACGGGTTCACGCTGTCATGCAGCGTCCCGAAGTTGTCAGTGATGAAACCGTCGTCTGCCCAAGCGGGGTAGCGATCCAAGATGAACTCAGGCGTAACACGATGCATGCCGGCGGCGACCTTGAGAAACGGCAGCCACGAGAGCGCGGTAAGGCCCGTTGCATCAATTCCCACCGTCGGATGCTTCTCTACCTCATCGCGCTTACGCTTGCGCTCCAAGATAGTGGTGTCAGCTAGCAGGTCCACCAGTTCGGGAACCAGAACTCGGTTGTCGTAGGTAAGGGCAACGACGAAGTCGGGGTCGAGAACCCGTAGCCATTCTTTGTAGCGCTCTGAGATAGCACCGTTCGCCACCGGCACTATCAGCGACTGGCGGCCACCATGCCGTCCGAAACATTCCGCGAAGATGGCGTCGAGCCACGCATGCGCGTCGAGGCCGTCTTCGAGCAAGTAGGCCATCCTTACTGGGCGTGGAGTCGAATGAATCTTGGGATCTGGTTTCATAGGTGCAGGTTCGAGAGGCGTACTGGTCTTATGCCAACATCATGACCGAAGTGGCGCAGAGTGGGAAATTTTGCGTCCGCAATCCTGCCTGCGCCGTCACACCCGAGCAGCGGCTTGAGACTGGCTGCCGACATAGGGTTATCCAAGCAGCTCGCTCCATACCCGACGTTGACATCGGCAGGTTGGGTGTCGGCAATGTGGCGCCGATTTCGACGATTGCTGCACCCGCGCCCGGCCAAATTGCAGACCGTCGCCAGTGTCTGCTTTCGGTGCACCTCGCCAAGACAGTGCGCGGCCAAGCATCACCTTCAACGCGGCGCTGGAGGCGGCTTCCGCCTGCGGCTTTGAAGCAAGCGGGCGCCGACGTCGAAGCCGCGGCAAACCTCGGAGGCGATCACGCCGGTGACGGCGAGCATCGCCGCTGTGTGAACGCCCACGGCCGCGAGCGCCAGCGTCAGCGAGCCCGATGCGGTGATCTCCCGGGCCGATGCGTCTCCCATGCAAAGCGGAATCAGTGCCGGCACCAACATCAATCCGGCGCCGTGCGCGGTGGACATCATGAAGGACCAGAGCGCCAGCCCGGCGTGCCCTGCCGGCGCGCGCGCCACCTCGGGTGTGCGGCCTGACAGGTGAACCACCGCTGCGACGGCAAGCAGGCCGCCCGCCAGGACTTGCAGCGCGAAGCGATCCATCGATAGGCCGAATACCACCGCGCCGGCCACCAGCGCCACCGATGCGGCGTGCCCGGCCGCGATCGGCACCAGGGCCCGCAGTGCCTGCGCCCGGTCGCGCGAACGCACGCCCCAGGCACCGGCCAGCATCCAGCCGGTGGCAGGGTTCAGCCCATGAAGGGCGCCTACCCCTGCGACCGCCAGCCAGGGCCAGAGGCTTGCCATGCCGCGTGCTCCGGCTCAGGCCGCCTGGGCAGCCGTGTGGCAGCACGAACCGGCCGCAGGCGCCGGCTCGTAGCGGTCATGGTGGCGCACCCAGTCCATCTTGTAGAACCCGTCATGCTCGTCGCGGCCCTTGGGCGTGAGATCGAGCATGTTGTACGTACCCATCATCACCTCCACACCGCGCCCGTAGGTCGAGTAGGCGTGGAAGACCTCGCCCGCGTCGTCCTTGTAGAACACGCTCACGCCAGGTGCCTCCTCGCTCGGGAAGGGCTGCTTCACGTAGTTGTAGGGGACTTCGCCGCTGGCCATTTCTTCCGGCGTGAAGCTGACGCCGAAGTCGTGGTTGAAGTCGCTGCCATTCGAGGAAACCCACTTGCACTGCCAGCCCATGCGCTGGCGGAAGCGCTCGATCTCGGGCAGC
>DASYTX010000103.1:0-8753 GCA_036001865.1 Terriglobales bacterium | reverse complement strand
TGAGCGGCGGCGGCCCCAAGGGTCTGAGCGGCGGTGGCCCGAAAGGTCTGAGCGGCGGCGGCTCGAAAGGTCTGAGCGGCGGCGGCCCGAAAGGTCTGAGCGGCGGCGGCCCGAAAGGTCTGAGCGGCGGTGGCCCGAAGGGTCTGAGCGGCGGCGGCCCGAAGGGTCTGAGCGGCGGCGGCCCGAAAGGTCTGAGCGGCGGCGGCCCGAAAGGTCTGAGCGGCGGTGGCCCGAAAGGTCTGAGCGGCGGTGGCCCGAATGGTCTGAGCGGCGGCGGCCCGAAAGGTCTGAGTGGCGGCAAGATCTGACCCGCAGGGGCAATAGGGAGCTTGTGAAGGCCCGGCCGGGGGCTTAGGGGAGGGGCAAACGCCCTCGCAACCGGCACCGGGAAGAGGCTGCGCATTGCGGCAGCCTCTTCATTTTTTACCAGAGTTTTCCGCCAAGAAATTGAACCACTGGCTCGAGCAGCCGCGCTCCGTAGCTGCGGCGCTTGCCGTACACCTTGGCGGTGCCCGTCATGCCGCTGAAGAGCGTTCCTGCCGGGTTGGGCACCGCAATGGTAAGAACGAAGAACTGTGGCTGGCGAATGCCCTTGTACTTGCTCATATCGATCAGGCCGGGCGCGATCTCCCACGGAATGGGAGCGATAGAAACCACGGTGCCGTCAACGGCGCCGAAAAGCGAGTTGCAACGCAGGCTGGCGCGGGTACCAACCTGGATCTTGCGCAGCTCGTGTTCGGGTAGATAGAGTCGTGCTTTCATCGTCGAGAGGTCGGCCACCTCGGCTACCGTCGTTCCTGCCTCAATGTAGGAACCGACCAGGTCGCGCAGACGAGGCGTGACCACTGTGCCTACAATCGGGCTCACGAGCTGCAGGTGGGAAGTCTGGTCGGTCAGGACGCGGTGGCGTTCTGCCAGTCGCTGGCGCTCGCGCTGGGCGGGGCCATAGCCAGCGTATTGCAGTTGGGCGGAGGTAGCGCGCGCGGCCGCTTGGCGAAAGTCCGCCAGGGCCATAGCGGCCTCAGATTCCAAGTTGAGATTGCGCAGTCGGGCCACGGGAGCGCCAGACGCCAACTGCTGTCCCTCGTCGGCGTACACCGCCATGACAGAGCCGGGAACCGCCGCGCGGATGACTGCCTGCTCCGCGGGCTCCAGCAGGAAGGGGCCTTCCACCTTCTCGTGCGAGATCGGGACGGCCAAGGTCGCTAACAACAAAACCGCTACGATCGCGCGCCGGCGTGGCGTGAACCACGCCCGCACGCGCTCCTTCTTGTCCAAGTAGAAAGTGTTCATAAATCTCAGCAAGGTCCTGATCCTTGAGCGGAAAATCAGCAGGCCAGTTGCAATGCCCGCCAGAAAGCCCCAGTCCGGATAGTAACGCGTGGCCACGTTGCCTGCGAACCGAGCCACGATATACAGAATGAAATAGCTGTACATGCCCGACAGCAGCGCGTAACTGACGTAGCCCAGGCGACGCCGCTTGGGCACGTAGGGGATGTCTACCGGCAGCCTCCAGATGTGTTTTTTCACCCAGCTAGAGACGTACAGTGTGGAATCTTCCTTAAGGTCAGGAAGGCCAATAATCTCGGTGAGCAGATAGTAGCCGTCGAGCTTGATCAACGGGTTCCAGTTGAAGAAGATCACGGCCAATCCCGTGATGAGGATCAGCTTGTAAGCAAGACTGTGGACCATGGTGCCGGGCAAGCTGGCCCACCACACCATGGCAGCCGCGGCGCAAATGATCATCTCCGACCATACGCCCCACACAATGGTCGCAACCCGCTGCCACTTGCTGGCGTATACCCATGCCTCGGTGACGTCCGTGAAGAAGGCGGGCGTGAGGTAGATCAAGTGGAAGCCCATGCGGTGGACGTGCCCACCGTAGTGCTTGCAGCTAAGACCGTGGGCTGATTCATGGATGAAGAGCACGAAAAAAGTGAGCCACCAGAACTCCCAGATGTGCCAAAAGCTCTTGTCGGAAAAGTTGTAAAACTCTAGCGTGTCGCGGCCGATCTCGCCCCAGCGAGTGACGAAGATATAAGACATGAAAGCCATCGCCATCAGCGTCACGACGGTGAACCAGCCCGTGTAGATGAACTTTAACTTGGAATAGACTCGGTCGAGGTACTTGTCCGGGTCCCAGGCCGTGAACTGGATGTGGGAGATGTCGCCGAACTTGGACTTCTTCTTGGCGTGCTGCTGGCGCTCCTCTGCCAGCTTGTGCTTGAGGGCGATGTTCTGCTCGAGGGGAGTCTTATACCAGAAGTCGAGCGCGTCCAGCTGGGAGGCGAACTCGCGGACCTCGTCGGGCGAAAATTCAATCCCAGTATGCTCTTTGGCGAGCCGGGAGACTTCATCGTAGGAGCGCTCCCCGTCGAACAGGTTGGCCACGACCCACTGTTTTGGGGTGAAGCGGAAGAGGTTTCCACGTTCGGGGATGATAGCACTCACAAACCGGGTGCCAGCCTCAACGTGTTCACGGCCTACGAGCTTGGGGTGCGTGCGAGGGTAGAGTTCGCGCAGTTGGCGGACGGGAATATCCGGCAGGGCGACGTTGAGGGCCTCGGTCAGGTTCATCGGCGCTTGTCAATGTGGATGTTAACGGTCATGCCAGGCCGCAGCTCACCCGCGGGCCCGACCAGCTCCGCCACCACTTCGATGGTGCCGCTTGCAGGGTCCACGACGGGGCTCACTTCCGTCACGCGAACTTTGCGTTCTTCACCGGCAGCACTGAGAGAGGTAACGATCAGTTCCTCTCTCCGCTTCACCCGGCCCATGAACTGCTCCGGCAGCGTGAACTTGACTTGCAATGGCGATACGACGGTTACCCAGAACAGCCGGTCGCCGAGCGCCACCTTCTGGCCGGCTCGGACATAGCGGCGCGCGACGAGGCCGTCGAAGGGCGCCTTGATGCGTGTCTTCTGCAGCTCCAAGTCGAGAGCTCGTAGGCGCGCCTCGGCGAGGCGAAGCTCCTGCCGCTCACGCTCGACTTCGTATTGGTCAGCCACCACCTTGTAGCGGTCGTGGTCGAGTTGCTGCTTGGTGATGAGCTGGGCTTCCCACATTTTTTCCGCGCGCTCCAGGTCGGCCTTCAGCACTTGCACCTCAGCTTCCCAGTTTTTGAGATTCGCCTGAATGGCCTGCACCTTAGCCTCCGCAGCTTCGCGCTCCGCCGCCACCTGGCGGTCGTCGAGCTGCGCCAGCAGTTGGCCCCTGCGGACCTTGGTGCCCGGTTCTGCGAAGATCCGGTAAACAAGTCCCTCGCGCTCGGCTGCAACGTCCACCTGGTTTTCCACCACCAGCGGCCCGGAGGCAATGAAAGTCTCGTCTGCGGCGGGAGTCGCCGGGGTGGCTGCGGCTTGTGCCGTAGCGGGGGCGCTCGCCGCCACTGGCTTCGATTGCCCGCAGCCGCCAGTCAGCAGCGCCAGTCCAGCAACAAAGCTGGCTTGCAGCACACGGTTTCCCATTGCTACCTCCATTGGCTGCCTACCATCCGAACCAGGACCAAAGCGTGGAATATAGCCACATAGCCGTGCCACGAAACAGGACGTAGCCTGCCGCGTGCCAGCCTACGGAGACTTTTCCGCGACCTTGCATACCGGGACGGATGACGCTGTCCTGGTTGGGTACGTTCACGCGCGCAAAGAACACGCGCTGCTCATCGACCAGTTCACTTCTTGGGCTTACCACCGCGACCTGTCCCTCAAATGTGCGCGTGGGGAAGCCGTTGAGCTTCACCACTGCCCGGTTGCCCGCGCGCATGAGCACGGCTTCCTTTTCCTCGATGGCCACGTCGACGCTGGTGGCGGAGGAGTCCACTACCTCGGCAAAGCTGTCGCCAAACTGGAGCCGCCGGCCTACCAGGTTCTCCACCCGCGGAGTAGCCACTACCCCATTGATGGGCGAGCGCAGCTTGGTTTTCTCCAGGCGCTCACGGGAGCGCTCCACCTCGGAGGCCCAGACGTCGGCTTGCAGGCGCTGAATGCCGGCCTCGCCACCGTCATTGGAGACCAGCGCCCGGTTCATCGCAGAAACCGCCGTGCTGTACTTGGCTTGTGCCCCTGCCAGGGCGGCGCGATATTCCCAGTCGCGGAGTTCGGCGAGGACGTCGCCCGCCTTCACCGGCTGCCCCTCGCGCACGTAAACCTTTGCGACTACGCCTTCGACTTCCGGCTCGACCTGCGCGCGCCGCTGGGGAGCGACGGTGGCATCTCCGCCTAGCCGCATAGGAACAGGGAAGAAGGTGAGGAACAATGCGGTCGCCACTGCAGCGCCCACCAACATGCGACGGCGCTTGCGCTCCATGGCCATGAACTTGCGCTTTTTCTCCAGCACCGGCTCGAGGAGGCCGATGAAGGGCACCTCCTTGTACATCTGCGCGTTGCGTAAAGCGACTGTGGCCTGGCTGGCCAGCACCTGGATCATCTCGAGATGGGCCTCGGAAAGGAAATCGGGGTCGCTGCTTTCGAAGGCGAGCACACCCACGCGGCCAGTGTCATCGACCAAGGGATGGCAGTAGAAGCCACGCACTCCGGTGTCGCTGAAGTAGCGCTGGAACTTGGCCCGCGTCTCCTCGCGGAGCTCGTCGATCTGGCCGTCGTGTTGGCGAACCCAGATCTCGCTCTCCGTAGCGGCGGCCCACTGCAGCAGGTCATTGAGCGGTGCGATCTCCGGGTCGTCGCGGTTGAGCTGCATGATGCCGGAAACGGCGGACAGTTTCAGCCGCCCGTGTTGCTCCAGCGCTATGGCCGCGCGCTCATAAGGGATGACCGCCTGTGGCGCGTTGACGATGGTTTGCAGCATGCGATCCAGGTTCAGCGTAGACGTGATCTCCTGGCTGACCTTCACCAAGGTCTCCAGGATCTCCACCTTGCGCTCGGCGTGCAGCAGGCTGGCGTTCTTCAGGGCGCCGGCAGCGGTCTCATTCACAGTGGTGAGAAAGAAAAGGTCGTCCTCGTCGAAGCTCGTGCCATCGAGCTTGTTGATGGCTTCGACGAAGCCCACTTCGGCGCCCTCGCTCATCAGGGGAGCGGCGATGTAGGAAACAATCGCGCCTTCTTGCAGCCCGAAATTGCGTCTTTGCAGGCGCTCGTCCGCGTCAGATTCAATCAGGACTGGGTCGCCGGTTTCAGCCAGGTCGGCGATCATGCCTTCGCCGGCCTTTTGTGACGCTCCGACTTTGACTGTGGGGTCGCGGCCCGCTTGGCCCATCAGCATCAGGCTGTCGCCCTGGACCAGCCACAGGTTCACCGCCTGGACATTGAGGATCTCCTGGAATTTCCTCGGCACCAGGGCCAGTAGCGTCTCCATTTCCAGGGTGGAGTTGAATACCTTTTCCAGGTCATAGAGCTGCGCTAGGCGGCTGATGGACTGCAGGTTGCTGTTGCGCTCGCTCTCGTATCCAAGGGCGGTTGCCAGCGCGATGGCGGCAAACTCCGCAATTTCCATCACCGGCGCCAGGGAGGCTTCCGTGAGGGGCGCGTCGAAGCTGACGATCTCGATGGCCCCAACCCGGACTTCATCCACTGTCAGAGGGAGGCAAGACAGCGATACCACCGTACGGCGGACGTCGAGGTGGGCGTAGTCCTCGCGGGCCAGATCCGAGCCGGCAAATAGCAACGGCTCGCGGCGTTCGGCTATCGCTCCCAGGGTGCCGGCATCGAAAGAAATCGCTGCCGCAGGTACGGTGACCGCACCGGCGGCGGCCTTGGGGGTCCATTGCGGTGCCTGCTGGTCCTCGATGACGTACACCACTACCCCCGTTCCGGGCAGCAATTCGGCCAGTTGCTGCGCAGTGTGCCGGGCGCGGGGCGCAACTTCGCGCTCGCTCAGCAGTGCCACGGCAAATTCGTGAATGGGAACAGCGAAACCGGGAGTATGAGTCGCCATCGGCGGCTCCTAGATTCGGGTTATGGCAAGATGGCTGGGGCGAGCGCCACTTGAAAAATTTCGGAGGTTCTCTTAACGTGTGCGGCGCACTGTAACAGAGCCCTGTTGGCGCTGTCAACGCGCGGCGCGCCCAAACTGGCGCTGCTCCGGCGCTCCGCCCATGCTAGTTTGCTATTGCGGGAGGAGTAGGTGGACATCAACGTTCGCAAGCACTCGGACGTGCAGGTGATCAAGCTGCGCGGCGATTTGAAGATCGGCGACGCCGTGGATAGCCTTCGCCAGACCATGGACGAACACCTGGGGGCCGGCGATGCGCGTATCGTGGTCAACATCGAAGAAGTGCCGATGATCGACTCCAGCGGTATCGGCATCCTGGTACGCTCACTCACCTCGGCCCGCCAGCGCGGCGGCAACCTCAAGCTGGTCAACCCATCCAAGCTGGCGCTGCAGACGCTGAAGATCGTCGGACTGCTGACCCTGTTCGAAATCTACGATGACGAAGCCAAAGCGGTCGCGTCGTTCTCGTAGGCGAGGACTGGCGCGCGCATTCTCTTCTCCCCGCCGCAGGCGGCACAAGCCTCAGCCAGACAAACCCCAGATCACTACAGTGATCTTCGATCTCGACGACACCTTGTACGACTGCTTCGGGCAGCGAGTACGGGCGGCGCACCGCCATGCCGCTGAAGCCACGGCGCAGGCCGGCATCCCTGCGAGTGCCGAGGAGGTGTTCAAGCTGCGCATGAAGGCGTTCAGGACCGACCCGCAGCTTGAGCACATCGATGCCGAAGTCTGCCGCCATTTCGGCGTGGGTAACCCGGAACGGATAACGGGCATAGCGCGCCAAGCTTTCTTTACCCTGCCGGTAGGCAAGCTGCGACTGTTTCCTGGAGCGCGTCAGGTCCTGCGCTGGTTGAAACGGCGCGGAGTGAAGATCTTCGTGGTGAGCTTCGGCGATCCCGATATCCAACGCGCGAAGGTGGCTTCGCTTGGGCTCGATCGAGAGAAATCGATCGACCACATTTTTTACGCCGACACCGGCGAGGCGGTGACGAAAGAGAATGCTTTCCGCGCCATTCTGCGCAGAGTGGAGAGAGAGCCGGGGCGCGTGCTGGTGGTGGGCGACCGGCCGTCGAGCGAGATTCGGGCAGGGAAGCGCTTGGGCACCCACACCGTGCGCCTGCGCCACGGCGAGTTCCGCGCCCTCGCGCCCCGTGGCCCGGAAGAACAGGCGGACCACGAGATCAGAAACATCAACGACGTTCTGCGCCTGCCCTTTAGCTTCGGCACTGCCTGAATCGAGATTCCGCGCCCGGCACCTCGCCCAAAGCCGCTACGCATCTGCGTTATACTGGCTTCGGAATGGCGGAAACAGCGGAAAAGACGTTTTATCTCGAGACCTTCGGCTGTCAAATGAACGTACACGACTCGGAGAAGGTCGTGGGCACGCTCATGGCCCAGGGCTACCGCCAGGTTTCGACCGTGGAGGAAGCTGGCCTGATCCTCTACAACACCTGTTCGATCCGCGACAAGGCAGAGCAGAAGGTCTTCCACCGCCTGGCTGATTTCAAGAAGCTCACGGCGCAGGGCAAGAAGTTCGGAGTGCTGGGGTGCGTGGCGCAGCAGGAAGGCGAGAGGATTTTCGAACGCGCACCGCACGTGTCAATGGTTTGCGGCTCGGCTTCGTATCGCAACCTGCCTGAGATGCTGGTGCGGATCGAGGCAGGGAATCGCGTCACCGGTTTAGATGACCGCGAGACCGACGAGTGCTTCGAGACCGAGTTCACCGCCCGCACTAACCCTCATCGCGGCTACATCACCATCATCGAGGGCTGCGACAAGTTCTGCGCCTACTGCGTAGTTCCCTACACCCGCGGCAAGGAGCGCAGCCGGAGTTCGGACTCGGTGTTGGCCGAGGCCCGCAAGATGGCCGAGGCCGACTACACCGAGGTGCAACTCCTCGGGCAAAACGTTAACTCCTACTGCGATCCATCAGGAAAGAAGACGTTTGCGGACTTGCTGGCGACAGTGGGCGAGATCCCAGGCATTCGCCGCGTGCGCTTTACCACCTCGCATCCGAGAGACTTCACCCGGCAGATTGTCGAGGCCATCGATAGCGTGCCTTCTATCTGCGATCACGTCCACCTGCCGGTACAGAGCGGCTCGACGCGCGTGCTCGATGCCATGCTGCGGGAGTACACCCGCGAGCAGTACCTGGACCGCGTCTCCTGGATCAGGTCGGCGAAGCGGGAGATCAGTGTCACTACCGACATCATCGTCGGATTTCCGGGGGAGACCGAGGCCGAGTTCGAGGAGACCTTGACGCTGCTCGACCAAGCCGGCTACGACGGCGCCTTCTCGTTCAAGTTCTCGCCCAGGCCAAACACCCCTGCCATGAATATGTCGGACAGCATCCCGGAGGAGGAGAAGGCCCGCCGCTTGGCTGTGCTACAGGAGCGCCAGCGGCAGATTCAGACCGAGCGCAACCAGCGGCACGTCGGTCAGGACCTTGAAGTGATGGTTGAAGGGAAGAACCCGGCCCGTGGGCAGTTGATCGGCCGCAGCACACAAAACAAGACGGTGAACTTCACCACCGCTGCCGCCATCGAGCCGGCTCTCGGAAGTTACGTTCGTGTGCGCGTCACGCAAAGCTTCCCTAACAGTTTGTTGGGAGAAATGGTAGGCTAGCCGGAAGTTCCAAGGGGGCACCATGGCGGAAGTCGAGATGAAAATCCGTGGATTGATGATGGACCCAGTGACCAACATGCCCATCGTCATCCTCAAGGACGTCGCCGGCGACGCCGTGCTGCCCATCTGGGTCGGGATCTACGAGGCCAACGCCATCGCCCTGGAGATCGAGAAGGTCA
>DASYTX010000102.1:0-16690 GCA_036001865.1 Terriglobales bacterium | reverse complement strand
GGTACCCGACACGCCCGAGAAGTCTATCTTTACCGAGCCCCGGCTCAAAGGGTCGGACCCTGGCGTAAACCCCGGGCCAAGCCCTCCTGACACTGCCGAAATTGGCTGCAGCCCCACATCGAAGAAGAAGTCCCCCCGCCCGGGTTTGTAGAGACCGGTCATGAACTGGACGGTGCCTTCGCGCGTGAAAGTAAACACTCCGGCGAACACGCCAGTCGACGGGAAGTGCAGGATGCCGCTGAGTATGCCACCCCCTTGGTCTTGCAGTGAACCCAAGACGGTGCAGTTCGCAGTGCCGGTGGCAAACGGGCAGAAGGCGACGGTATACGTCAAGGGAAGGGTGCCCGTGGAGAACTCAACGTCCACGAAGACTTCCACTTGGTCGCCAGGACCGGTGCGGACAGAGCCGGTCTCGATCAGGTCATCGGCGGCCGCCGCCACCGAAACGTCGAACGTGGAGTCCAGTTGACTCGGTGAGGCGCAGCCCGCCAGAACCAGAATCAGCACGGACGCTATCGTCACCGCAAGAGTCAACCGAAAGGACATGGAACCTCCATCAGCGCACTGGGAAACACAAACCAAGGGAGGGACTAATTCTTTTGGATAGGACGGCAGCGGCAGAGGTTGCGTCAGAGCGTGCAAGTAACTGGTAAAACGGCCCGGGGGCCTTGCAAGCTGCAGGTAACGCGGGAGCAGCAACGTTCGTCATCTCCGAGGGGTACCCGCGGTGTCAGGACGGGCACTGTTGCCTTCCGGAAAACCTGATATATTGAATTTCTGAACCGGCCTGCCGCGCACGGCAGGCCAGTCTGTACAATCAGTAGCGAAATACGGTCCAGGACAGGAATGACGCAATCCCGGGAAAAATTCGAGACCCGCAAGCTGCCCATGATGCCCATCCGGGACGTGGTCATCTTTCCCCACATGATGACGCCGTTCGTGGTCGGGCGGGAGTCGAGCGTGCGCGCCCTGGAAGAGGCGCTCACCGCCGACAAGAAAATCTTCCTCGCCACCCAGCACGACGCCAGCGTGGACGAGCCCAAGCCCAACGAGATTTATCAGGTGGGCACCATCGTCAACATCGTGCAGAGCCTCAAGCTCCCAGACGGCAACATCAAGGTCCTGGTCGAGGGCATCGAGCGCGGCAAGGTGCTGCAGGTGGACGACACCGACGGCTACTTCCGGGCCACCGTCCGGGTCGCGCGCTACGCCACCGAGGTCACACAGGCAGTTGAGACCGGCATGCAGCGGGCCACGTCGCTCTTCGAGCAGTACGTCAAGCTCTGCCAGTCGCTGAACTACGAGACCATGATCGCCGCCGTGCGCATGGAAGACCCGGCCAAGCTCACTGACACCATCGCCGCCAACCTGCAGCTTTCGATCGAAGAAAAGCAGGAACTGCTGGAGATCTTCGACCCCATCGAGCGGCTGAACCGCATCGCCGACGTCCTCGACATCGAGATCGAGAAGCTGAACATGGACCGCACCATCCAGACCCGCGTCAAGCGGCAGATGGAGCGGGCGCAAAAAGAGTACTACCTCAACGAGAAGATCAAGGCCATCCAGAAGGAACTGGGACGCGGCGAGCGCAGCGAGTTCGACGAGTTGAAGAAGAAGATCGACGCCGCCGGCATGACCAAGGAAGTGCACGACAAGGCGCTGACCGAGCTGAAGAAGCTGGAGGCCATGCCGCCCATGTCGGCCGAGTCCACGGTCTCACGCAATTATCTGGACTGGCTGCTGGCCGTGCCCTGGCGGAAGCGCACCAAAGAGATCCGCAACATCGACCGCGCCGAGAAGGTGCTCAACGAAGACCACTATGGCCTGGAGAAAATTAAAGAGCGCATCCTCGAGTTCCTGGCCGTGCGCCAGTTGGTGAAGAACCCCAAGGGCTCGATCCTGTGCTTCGTAGGCCCGCCGGGCGTGGGCAAGACGTCGCTGGGCATGTCGATCGCGCGCGCCACCGGACGCAAGTTCGTGCGCATGTCGCTGGGCGGAGTGCGCGACGAAGCCGAGATCCGCGGTCACCGCCGCACCTACATCGGGGCGCTGCCCGGCCAGATCATCCAGATGATGAAGAAGGCCGGCACCAAGAACCCGGTGTTCATGCTCGACGAGGTGGACAAGATGTCCATGGACTTCCGCGGCGACCCCTCAGCGGCGCTGCTGGAAGTGCTCGACCCCGAGCAAAACTACATGTTCGTCGACCACTACCTGGACGTCGAATACGACCTCTCGCAGGTGTTCTTCATCGCCACCGCCAACGTGCTGCACACCGTCCCACCGGCGCTGCAGGACCGCATGGAAGTGCTGCGCCTGCACGGCTATACCGAGCCGGAGAAGATCGAGATTGCCAAGCAGTTCCTCATCAAGAAGCAGCGGCAGGCGGCCGGGCTCTCAGAGAAAAACGTTGCCTTTAGTGACAACGCCATCGCCCACGCCATCCGCCACTACACCCGCGAAGCCGGCGTGCGCAACCTGGAGCGGGAGATCGGCAACATCTGCCGCAAGGTGGCGCGCAAAGTGGTGAAGCAGGGACTGGAGTACAACATCGATATTTCGCCGGACAACGTGGGCGAACTCCTGGGAGTGCACAAGTTCCGCGACACCCTGGCGCACGAGAAGAGCGAGGTTGGGTTGGTGACCGGGCTGGCCTGGACCGAGGTCGGCGGCTCCATCCTGAGCACCGAGGCCACCATCGTGGACGGCAAAGGCAAGCTGCTGCTGACCGGCAAGCTGGGCGACGTAATGCAGGAGTCGGCGCAGGCCGCGATGTCTTACGTGCGTTCGCGCGCCGCGCGGCTGGGCGTGCCCCGCGAGTTCTACCGCAACGTCGACATCCACGTGCACGTCCCCGAAGGCGCTATCCCCAAGGACGGGCCGTCGGCGGGAATCACCATCGCTACTGCTATTGCCAGTTCGCTGAGCAAGATCCCTGTGCGACGCGACATCGCCTTGACTGGCGAGATCACCTTGCGCGGCAAGGTGCTGGCCATCGGCGGACTGAAAGAAAAATTGCTGGCGGCGCACCGCGCCGGCATCTTCGAGGTGATCCTGCCCAAGGACAATGAGAAAGATCTGGCCGAAGTGCCGGAGAACCTCCGCAACCAGCTCAAGTTGCACTGCGTCGAGAATATGGACCAGGTGCTGGCGCTGGCCATGGAGCAGCCCCTGCCCCAGCTCCCCGAGGAGCCGGCGCAGCCTATCGCCCCCCAGATGCCCGCCGTGGAAGGACCGGCCACCAGACAGTAGTCAGGAGTCAGCAAGGCCCGCGCCGCGCATCGACGGGCTTCCCCTGAAGGGCATCACGGGCCTGATCATCACAGCGGCCTTCGTGGTGATCATTCTCGTTTTCGTTCCTCCGGCGCGGCTGTTTCTGCTGATCAGCATCCCCCTCGGCTTGATTGTGGCTGCTATCCTTTATCTCTGGCACAAGCACCGCCCCGTAAGGGTGGACGACAACAAGCGACCGCTAGGGCTCTAGCTTGTGTTCTCGATGAACCGTCGGTATGAAGGTCTTGTCCAGGTTCGTCATCGCAGCCGTCGACCCGGCGCAGTTCCCCGCCCCGGCAGCGCCGGAGATCGCCTTCCTGGGCCGCTCGAATGTCGGCAAATCGAGCGTGATCAACTCTCTTCTAGGCACCAAGATCGCCAAAACCAGTTCCACGCCGGGACGCACGCGCACCATCAACTTCTTCGAAGTACGTTGGCCGGGCAGGCCCCGGCCGGACTTGGTTTTCGCCGACCTTCCGGGTTACGGCTATGCCAAGTTGCCACGCGAAGTTTCCGCGGAGTGGCCGAAGTTCATCGAGCCTTACTTGGAGGAGAGGCCCAACCTGGCATTGTGTGTGGTGCTGGCCGACGTCAAGGTCCCGCCGCAGCCCAGCGACAAGCAACTGATCGAATGGCTGCAGGCCAAGCAGCGCCCGTTCCTGGTGGTAGCAACCAAGGCCGACCGTCTGTCAGGCAACACCTTGCGGCACGCCATTCAGCAACTGTGTGTCGCGCTGGCCGTGGAGCGTGTGCTTTCGTTTTCGGCAAAGACGCGAGAGGGACACGCCGAGTTGTGGCGAGAGATACGCGAGGCCGCGGGCGTGGCTTCCGCCGCCTAACTTGCCGAGAGCTGTTGTCCGCCGATGATCACACTGACACAGCGGCTTCCCGCCACCCAGTACGGAATCTCGCGATAGTCTTCCACGTCGAAGATGGCGAGGTCGGCATCCTTGCCGGCCTCGACGCTTCCCTTCCTGTCGACCAAACGCAGCGCATATGCGCCGTTGATGGTGGCAGCGGCGATGGCCTCGGCGGGCGACATCTTCATCTGCGTGCAGGCCAGCGAGAGCACGAACGGCATGCTGGTGGTGGGGGAAGTGCCGGGATTGTAGTCCGTGGCCAGGGCCACAGCGACCCCGGCATCGATCAGCTTGCGCGCCGGCGGATACGTCTGAAGCCCAAGACAAAAATTGGCGCCGGGAAGCAAGGTCGCGACCGTGTCGCGCCTGGCGAGTTGCGGGACGTCCTCATCGCTGACGCAATCCATATGGTCGAGGGACGCCGGATGGAAGCGCAGCAGCGGCCACAGCTCCGAGGGCGAGAGCTGGCAGACATGGGCCCGCACCCCGAGGCCATGCTTGACGGCGCATTCGAAGACGCGCTCGGCATCGGCGATGTTGAAGGCGCCGCGTTCGCAAAAGATATCCACGAATGCGGCCAGCTTGCGGCGGGCGGCCTGCGGGATCATCTTGCTGCAGACCTCGCGCAGATACTTTTCAGGCTTGGCACCGTGCTCGCGCGGCACGACGTGAGCACCAAGCAGCGTTGGAACTACGGTGCCGGGCCAGTGTCGTGCGGCGTCGCGGATGGCTTCTAGCGACTTCAGCTCCGCCTCGGCGCTCAGGCCGTAACCGGACTTGGCCTCCACTGTCGTGGTGCCGTGCGCTGCCATGCGGTGGAATGCCGCTAACACCCGGTCGGCCAGCGCGTGTCGCGTGGACTTGCGGACGGCATCGACGCTAGAGCGTATGCCGCCGCCGGCCTCGGCGATCTCCTCATAGCTCGCGCCGGCGATGCGCTTCTCAAAATCCACCAGCCGCGGCGCCGCAAACACCGGATGCGTGTGGGAATCGACGAAGCCGGGCAGCACGACCTTGTCGGCGCAATCGATCTCGCGAATCTTCTTGCGCCTTTTTACCCATGGGTCGCGCAGTGCGTCGCGCGTCTTACCCACCGACAAGATCCTTCCTCCGGCACAAAGGACGGCGGCGTCCTCGAGGATAGCCAGATCTTTCATGTCTGGGCCGCGCCGGGGCGCGGCGCCGCGCAAAGTGAGGAGCTGGCGGATTTTGACGAGCAGGAGTGGGTCGGGCATCAGCGCCGGGATTATAAGAGTTTCAAGTTTCTAGTTTCGAGTTTCTCGCGGACGAAACGAAGCAGGCGGGCAGGGATGCCCGCCTGCACAGCCGGGCGAGACGCCGACGCTGCTGTATGGTGATGTAAATCGTCTTCTTGCCATCGGGATTATTGGGGGACTTGGTCACCCGGCTGCTGTCTTAGACCGGGAGCGGCTTCCCTCGCCTAGGGCTTCATTGGCATCTGGACGTCCTTATTCTCCGCGAAGCGGACGGCCTCCTCATATCCAGCATCCGCGTGGCGGGCGATGCCGATGCCGGGATCGTTGGTCAGAACGCGTTCGATGCGCTTGGCCATCATCTCTGTCCCGTCGGCCACGGTCACCTGTCCGGCGTGGAGAGAGTACCCGATGCCCACTCCGCCGCCGTTGTGGATCGATACCCATGAGGCGCCGCTGGCGGTATTGAGCAGCGCGTTCAGCAGCGGCCAGTCGGCGACAGCGTCACTGCCGTCCTTCATGGACTCGGTCTCGCGATAGGGCGAGGCCACAGAACCGCAGTCCAGATGATCGCGGCCCATGACGATCGGCGCCTTAATCTTCCCCTTCTTCACCAGTTCGTTGATGGCCAGGCCAAACTGCGCGCGCTCGCCGTAGCCCAGCCAGCAGATGCGCGCCGGCAGTCCCTGGAACTTGATTCGCTTGCGCGCCAAGTTGATCCAGCGCGAGAGGATGCGGTTCTCGGGGAAGAGCTCGAGCACGAGGTCATCGGTGACGGCAATGTCCGCGGGCTCGCCGGAGAGCGCCACCCAGCGAAACGGGCCGCGCCCCTCGCAGAACAGCGGGCGGATGTAAGCCGGGACGAATCCCGGAAAACCGTATGCATCCTTCACCCCGCGCTGGTGGGCCATGGTGCGGATGTTGTTGCCGTAGTCGAAGGTGACCGCGCCCAGCTTCTGCAGCGCCAGCATGCCTTCCACATGGCGCGCAATGGAGTCGAGCGAGCGCTCCAGGTACCCTTTGGGGTCGCGCTTGCGCAGCTCGACCACCTGCTCGACCGTGAGCCCCTGCGGGATGTAGCCGTTGAGCGGATCGTGCGCGGAGGTCTGATCGGTGAGCAGGTCAGGCACCACGCCACGCGCGGCCAGTTCGGGAATTACGTCGGCGCAGTTGCCTACCAGCCCCACGGATACCGCTTCTTTCTTGCGCACGGCGTTCTTCAGAATGCGCAGCGCTTCGTCGAGGGTCGTGACCATGAAGTCGCAGTAGCCAGTCTTGAGGCGCTTCTTGATGCGCTCAGGATCAACCTCGACCCCGAGGAACGCGGCGCCGTTCATCGTCGCCGCCAGGGGCTGCGCGCCACCCATGCCTCCCATGCCGCCGCTGACGATCAGCTTGCCTTCGAGTCCCGTGCCGAAGTGTTTCTCGGCGGCCGCAGCAAAGGTCTCGAACGTTCCTTGCACGATTCCTTGTGAGCCGATGTAGATCCAGGAGCCGGCGGTCATCTGCCCGTACATCATCAGGCCGGCGCGCTCCAGCTCGTTGAAAACCTCCCAGTTGGACCAGTGGCCGACCAGGTTGGAGTTGGCGATGAGCACGCGCGGAGCGTACTCGTGCGTCTTGAATACCCCGACCGGCTTGCCCGACTGCACCAGCAGCGTCTCGTCATTTTCCAACGTTTTGAGCGCCGCCACGATGGCGTGATAACACTCCCAGTTGCGCGCCGCCTTGCCCGTGCCGCCATAGACCACCAGATCGCGCGGCCGCTCGCCGACCTCCTCGTCGAGGTTGTTCATGAGCATGCGCATGGCCGCTTCCTGCTGCCAGCCCTTACAGGACATGACAGTGCCACGCGGCGCGCGTACGGGGGTGTAGGCGGAGATTTCGGTCTCAACCGGCATGGCTAGATGGTAGTGCGGCATCCGGACGGGCGCAAACCAGCTATGAAGGGTGACTCACCACGAACTGTACGCTGTGCCGTCGCTGCTGGTATGGTCGGCGCCGCTGCGCACGTCGTAGATGCCGGGCTCGGTCTGGTCCGGACTCATGATTACGTCTTCCTGCACCGTCACCCAGGAGTCGCGCCGGTTGGTGAAAGGATCCAGGGGCACCTCGCGGAGGTAGCCGGACGAGACCAGGTCCTCGAGCGACTGCGGGCCGCGCAGCTTGTCCAGGGTGTACTGGTCGATGGCCTGGCGCATGGTGTAAAGGTCCTGGCGCAACACCGCCTCCCGCGCCCGCAGGATGGACTGGTTATACATGGGCACGGAAAAGGAGAGCAGGATGAGGATGATGCTGATGACGATCATCAGCTCGATCAGGGTGAATCCACGGGCGCGGCTTTTCTTACGGTTCACCATTCCGAGACCTTGGTCCCGTCCAGCGCCGTTCCTTCGGACTTTGTGTACACGTCGAAGACATTCTGCCCGCCCCAGGAGGTGGAGTTGGGATCATCCTGCATGGAGCGCAGCCCCCACTCCGGCTTGCCGGTCATGGGGTCAACGGGGATGCGCCGCAGGAAGCGGAGCTTTTTGCCCTGCACGTCCACACCGTCAACCAGGGTTTCCAGGTCCGGCGGGTAGCCTTCGGAGCCGACCTTAATCTGGAAAGCGTTGCGGTCGGCGGCGTCCTTATAGCGGTCGATAGCGTCGCGCATCTCCCACAAAGCGCGGCGCAGCTCGCGTTCCTTGTCGCGCCGGATCCGCACCCGCGCAATGGGCACGGCGGCACCGGTGAGGATGAAAAGGATGGTAATCGCGGTGATCAGCTCGATGAGCGTCAGTCCCGACTGGCCGAACCCGCATTGTTTGCGGAAAAACTTCACAGCCCTATTTTAACGGCTCACCGTGGCATGGTCAGCGGATGGTCACCGTCGCCTGGGATGAGGTCGCTGGCACCGCCTGCATGGTCGCTGTGCGCGCGCCCGGGCGGGCGATGGCCAGGACCGACTGGCCCGGCGCCTTGGCCTGGAACGTTAGGGTAAAGACCACACCGTCGCCCGAAACTCCGCCCGAACCCGGCGGACGAGTGGCGGTCAGTTGCAGAGTGCCGGTGGCGGGATCGTCGCGGTGCACCAGCGCGACCGGTTGCCCATCCTGCGACAGAAACGGACCGTTAGAGATGTTGACCAGCTGCAGCGTCTTCCCGTCATAGGTGATTTGCAGCGGCACGGAGAAGATGGACTGGCCGCCGGTTATCAGCACGTTCACCGGGAAGGTAGCACCCGTGGTCTGGGTGATTGCCGGAGGATCGAAGCTGAAGCTGACGGTCCCGGGAGTGACGGCAGGCTGTGCTCCCGCAGGTTGCTGCTGGGTGGGCTGCGGTGGCGCCGTTTGCGCCGGGGCGGGGGTTATGGGCTGCGGGGGAACGGCCTGAGCTTGCGCGGGAGCGGGCTGCACCCTGCCCTGCATGGCTGCACCGCCTCCGGGCGTCCCGTTGGTAGGTGCCGGAGCACGGCGGCGCAGATCGATAGAGGTGCCCGTGCCCACGTCCAGCGCTTTCACGTTCAGCTCGGTGACCTCCTGCGAGCGCACGATGTGGGGCACCAGCGCAAACACGATCTCGTTCTCCGCTTTTTCCTTGCGCTCTTCAGAAAACAGATAGCGCAACAAGGGGATCTGCCCCAGGCCGGGGATGCCGCTCAGGCTACGGATCTCCTGCTCCTCGAAGATGCCGCCCAGCAGGTTGACCTCGCCTTCCTTCAGCCGGATCTCGTGCTCGATCTTGCGCTGTCCGATCACCGGCTGGTCGATGCCGCCGATGTTCACCCGCGAGGTGACCGAGGAGATATCGAGCATGAGCTTCAGCGTGACCTCGCGGCCGGCGTGCACGCGCGGCGTGACGTCAATGTTCACGCCTACGTCGATGTACTGGAACTGGGTGTTGACCAGCGGGTTGATGCCCACGCCGCCGATACCCGGCTGGAAGGAGCCGGTAGCCACGGGCACGCGGTCGCCGATCTTGAGCGAAGCCTTCTGCCCGTCGAGCGCACGGATCTGCGGGTTCTGCACGACCTTCGTGGCGGCGTCGTTGAACAGGAAGTTGGCCGTCGCCCCCGGAATGGTGACGACGAAGTCGGTGGCCTTCAGGTTCGGCAGCCGGTTCAGGTTGACGGTGTTGGGGGTGGTTGTGGTGCCCGTTCCCGTGCCCGTGGTCGAGCCTTGCAGGTTGATGGAGGAAGTGGTCGGGGGACGGATGCCGAGGTCGCGCAGGCGGTCGCGGCGCACCTGCATTACGGCCACGTCAATGATCACTTCGGGCTTGGCCTTGTCGATGTCGGAGATCAGCTTCTCGGCCAGGGCCACCTGGTCGGGGGTGGCGCGAACCACGATCGCTCCCTGCGACGGGAGCTGCTGTATGCGGTTGACCTCCAGGATGGTGCGCATGGCGTTGACCATGTCCTGGAGTTCGGTAGGCGCAGAAATGTTGGAAAGATAGAAAGTCCGGATGACGCTCTGTTCCAGCTCGCGCCGTTTGGCTGGGGTGTCGGAAGCCACGAAGATAGTGTTCGGAGTTACTGGCCGCCAAAAGGTCTTCGACTCCAGCGCCAACACATCCAGCGCCTCCTGCAGGGTCACGCCATTGAGTTCGACCGAGATGGTGCGGGGCGTGTAGTCGGGATCAAACAGCACGTTGACCCCCGCCAGCTTGCCGATGCTCTGGTAAATGACCTTGGTGTCGGCGGTCAGCCGGAGCGTGATGGGCACGGCGGAGATGGGCGCCAGCTCCACCGGTCCTTCGGCTTCCTGGATGCGTCTGCTGATCGGGGAGGGCGGGGCTGGCGGAGCGCCGGCGCGCGCTTTCTCCATCGCCTCCTTGGTGCGTTTGATTTCCTGTTGGGCGATGAAACTCGAGGAATCGATGATGGCCGCTTTCTCGAAAAGCACAAGGGCCTCGTCGAGCTTGCCGGCGTCGCGTAGCAACTGGCCGCGGTGGACGTAGGAAGCCGCCGCCAGGAAGCGCGTACGGGTGGCGGCGGCGCGATAGCGAACGTCCTTGGGCTTGAGGTTATACGCCTGGCTGAAGAAGTCGAAGGCAGCCTCGTAATTCAGGCGGGCTTCGGCGTCGCGACCCTGTTTATAAAGGCTCTTGGCCTTGTCAGCGGTGGCAGGAACGGCCTGCAGGACCAGCAACAGCAGCAATAACCCAGCGCGTAAGGACCGACTCATCGAACTCCTTGGGGCAGTTGTGGCGCAGCCGTGCGCAGAATGGCATGAGGCTGCGGCCGCGGTTCCCCACTTCGAGTCACGCGAACTGCTGATCATAATAGCAGGCATGCACGCCAGCGTCTAAGCTGTTGTGAACGCTGTGTTAGCATGTTGGTTTCGGCTGGACATCGCAGTCCGCAGAGCGCCGCTCTCCCGGTAAACGCGCTTGAGAAACCATGGCACGGCAGTCGTCGCACCCGGCTCGTCCCCACAAGGAGAAGTCCCGCGACCCGGTGGCAACCGGTGAGCGCGATGCCGCGGTCAATCGCGCGGCCTCGCACCATTACCATCTGCTCGAAAAGTTCGAAGCCGGAATCGTCCTTCGTGGTACTGAGGTTAAATCAATTCGCTCCGGCAGGGCCAACCTAAAAGACGCATACGGTGTGATGAAGGACGGTGAACTTTGGTTACTCAACGCCCACATCGGCGCTTATGAACACGGAAACATTTACAACCATGAGCCCTTGCGCACTCGCAAGTTGCTGGTGCACAAGGAAGAATTGCGCAAGCTGGTGGGCAAGACCCAGCAGCGCGGGTTAACGTTAATCCCGCTGCGGTTCTATTTCAAAAACGGAAAGGTGAAATTGGAGCTGGCCCTCGCCAGGGGCAAGCAGTTGTGGGACAAGCGCGAAACCGAGCGCCGTCGCACCGCCGAGCGCGAGGCGCGGGAAGCTATTGCCCGGTCCAGAAAAGGATGACCACAGAGACCAACCATAGATGAAAACTACGCTCTCATTCGCCAAACCTTCAGAAGTCGAGACCGAATGCCTGGCCGTCGTCGTCCTTGACCACGGCGAGAAGGACAAGCCCGCTCCCACGCTGCTGACCACTGACGAAGCGCTGAAGAACGCTGCCGCGGACCTGGCGGCGAGCGGCGAGGTCAGCGGAAAGATCTTCGAGACGGTGCTCGTTCACCGGCCACAGGGACTGAAAGCAAAACGCTTGCTGCTGGTCGGCGGCGGCAAGGCGAAGAACTTTACCAGCTATGAGCTGCGCAAGCTCGCCGGGACGGCCGTGCGCTTCCTTAAGCCCAAGCAGGTGCGCAGCTTCAGCTTCGTTACGCCGGAACCGGCAAGCGGCGCGACGGACGCGGTCAGGGCTGTCATCCAGGGCGCGTTTGTGGGTAACTTCGATCCCGACACTTACAAGAGCGACCGCAAAGACCAGCGCATCACCGAAATCACCATAGTCGTTCCGCCCGGCGCAGATCGCGCCGCTCTTGAGACGGCTGTCAACGAATCGCGCATTCTTGGCGAGTCGCAGAATTTCACCCGCGAACTGGTCAACGAGCCCAGCAATCGCCTGACGCCCACGGCTTTTGCCGAGCGCGCCCGCAAGATGGCGGAAGAAATCAACTCGCCACACTTCAAATGCGAAACCTTCGGCACCGACAAGATCAAAGAGCTGAAGATGGGCGCGTTCTGGAGTGTGGCCCAGGGCTCGGAGGAGCCGCCGGCGCTGATCGTGCTGCGCTGGTCGCCGCCAGACGCGCCGGACAAGCCGGTGCTCGGCCTGGTGGGCAAGGGGATTACCTTTGATTCTGGCGGCATTTCCATCAAGCCCTCCGACGGCATGGAGAAAATGAAGTACGACATGGCTGGGGGCGCCGCCATGCTGGGCGCCATGCGCGCCATCGCGCTGCTCCAGCCAAAAGTCAAGGTCATTGCCGTCGTCTGCGCCACGGAAAACATGCCCTCGGGACGCGCGCAAAAGCCGGGCGACGTGCAGATTGCCATGTCCGGCAAGTCCATCGAGATCATCAATACCGACGCCGAAGGCCGCCTGGTGCTGGCCGACGGCTTGAGCTACGCGCGCCAGCTCGGCTGCACCAACCTCATCGACGCCGCCACCCTGACCGGCGCCTGCGTGGTGGCGTTGGGCGGGATCAACGCTGGCGTGTTCGCCACCAACGAAGAGATGTACGGCCGTTTTACCCGCGCGCTGGAGCGTTCGGGCGAGAAGATGTGGCGGCTGCCACTGGACGAAGAATATAAGGAGCAGATCCGCTCCGGCATTGCCGACATGAAGAACACCGGCGGACGTTACGGCGGCGCCATCACCGCGGCCATGTTTCTGAAAGAATTCGCCGAAGACACCCCATGGATCCACCTCGACATCGCCGGCACCGCTTGGATGGAAGAGAACAAGGCCTGGATCGCCCAGGGCCCCAGCGGAATCGCCGTGCGCTCGCTCGTCGAGTTCGTGAGGGACTTCGCCCAGGACGGCACCGCCCCCAAGATGTGAGCCACCGAATGTAGCCCGCTCGCCCCGCGTTGTAGCCCGCTCGCCCCCGAGCGGGCCCAAATTGCCCGGTCGAGGGCGGCCGGGCTACACCAACGGGAAATCTTGTCAAGCCCTCCGCCGGCCCAATTCTGCCTAACCGGCTGATTCCAAAGGTAAAATATTATAGCTAGTAGTTTCCGCTTTACCCCCTCTAGTATGCTATAATATATATAGAAGTTGAGACAAAAGGCGGGCGCCTTCGCCCGCCTTTTCTTTCCGCCGATCCCCTTACTCCATGGCTCCCTATTTCCGCCAGCCCAAACGCCGCGGCGAATGGGCCGAGCTCAAATTTCTGCTTCGCGCCACCGAAGCCGGGATGACTGTCTCCAAGCCCTACGGCGACTCTGCCCGCTTTGACTTTGTCGTCGGACAGGACCGTCCCCTGCACCGCGTTCAAGTCCGCTCCACGCGTATCTTCACCAACTCCCGTGCCTGGGTATGCCGCTTCACTAGGTCCAATCCACCCGTCCGATACTCCAGCCGGGACTTCGACTTCCTCGCCCTTTACGTAGTACCTCACGACGTCTGGTACGTCATTCCGATGTCCGCCATCAAACCTGCACCGCTCTACATTTGTGTCTACCCGCATATTTCCCGAAGCCGCGGACGCTGGGAACAATACCGCGAAGCCTGGTGCCTGCTCACCCGTCCTGGCAGCCGGGAAAGCAAGACAAAAGAGTTGTCATCCTGAGTGAGGGAGGGCTCCCGCGCCTCCTCACCAGCGCGGGAAACCCGAGCGAAGGATATTGAGCCGCTTTGCGGGCGTCTGAGCCCACACCACAGAATTGTCATCCTGAGTGAGGGAGGGGTCCCGCGCGTTGTCTCCAGCGCGGGAGACCCGATCGAAGGATCTCGGGGTGATTTGCTCAGCGTCCTCCGCGCACCGTTCTGCGACCTCTGCGGTTACTCTTGAAAGCGTAGCGCCCCGCCAATGCGCGGTCACATCACCGACGGCACGCTGATGACCATCACCTCCAACGTCCTCATCAACTCACGGCGAACCACCGCGGCCGTGGCCAGCAGGAACTTCTTGCGGCCTTCGTCCGGCTCTCCGATGATGTGATGGCGATGGTAGAAATTGTTGAATAGCTGCGCCAGTTGAAACGCGGACTTGGCCACGTGCGCCGGCTCGGTGGCAGAAATTGATTGCTCCACCACCCAGGAAAGCTTGGCCGCCGTCAGCCACAGCTCCCAGATTTCATTCCCGCCCTCGCCGCACAGATACCTGCCGTAATCAACCTTCTCCGCCAGCGCAGTCTCCGGCTCCACGCCCGCCTTACGAAAGATGCTCGTGGCACGCACCACCGCGTACTGCGCGTAGGGTCCAGTCTCGCCTTCGAAGCTCAGCGCATCGCGGAAGTCAAAAGCGATCACCGAGGTCTTGGTGAACTTGAGCATGAAGTAGCGCAGGGCGCCCACGGCGATCTGCTCGGCGATGCGGCGGCGCTCGCTGGCGTCGAGCGCGGGATGGCGGCTGTCCACTTCTTTCTGCGCCGAGGCGATGAGCGCGTCAATCAGATCGTCGGCCTTGACGCCGAAGCCCTTGCGGCCGGAGATCTCGATATAGGGACGGGCCCAGTCGTCCTCCGCCAGCTCGTAGCCCAGCTCGGCGGCGCAGCGCGGGGTGAGCGCCACCATGTCGTAGGAGAAATGGGTGTAATGGTCGGCCTGCTCGGTGTAGCCCATCCCGCGCAGCGCCTCGATCACGTTGTTTTGTGCGTCGGCCTGGCGCGAGTCAATGACGTTATAGATAGCCGTCACGTCGCCGAAGTGCGGATGGTCGGGCTCGCCCTGCTCGGCGGAAATCCAGCAGACGTGCCCGTTGGGATAGGTATAGAAGCGGCGATAGCCGAAGTCGCGGCCCAGCAAGCCAAACTTCCAGAGGTGGTAGGCAATGTCCTTGCCCACGTAGGTCACCGTGCCGTTGGAGCGCACGATGACTTTCTGGTTCTGCTCGGCTTCTTCTGGGCTCTCGCTCTTACGCTTCTCCAGGCCGCCACGCTCCATCACCCAGCAGCCTTTGTTCTTGCCCTCGGTTTCGAAGTAGAGCACGCCCTTGGCTTTCAGCAGCCCGAAGGCAGCGTCCCAGAAGCGCAGGCGCAGGATTTCACTTTCGCGGGGCAGGAAGTCGTACTCGATGCCCAGACGCTGCATGGTTTCAAGGTGACGTCGAAGGATGGTCGTCGCCACCAGATCGGCGATCTCGGCCAGCTCGTTGCCGCCAGCCTCGATGGCGTGCAGAACTTCGGCGCGTTTTGTCAGGCGAGTTTTGTCCTCTTCGTACCAGTGCGTTACACGCGCGTACAGGTCCCAGCAGGTGTAGTCGATGCGGCGGGCATCGGAGCGGACGAGCTGCTTGACCTCTGACTTCGTCTTCTTTTCCAGGTGGACAAAACCCACGACCACGTCGGCCACCTGAACCCCGGTATTGTCAATGTAGTTCTGTACGCCAACGCTGCGGCCGTTGGCGCGCAGGAGCCGGACGAAAGTATCGCCGAGGATGGCATTGCGCAGGTGTCCAATGTGGGCCGCCTTGTTTGGGTTGATCGAGGTGTGCTCCACCAGGATCTTGCCGGGCACCGCCTGAGGCTCGCGATGATCCGCGGCCAGCCCCGTAGCCAGCTCTCCCCGATTCACGTGTGCGTTGATGTAGCCCGCGCCGGCAACTTCCAGCCGCTCGAAGCCGGGGACTTCGCCGACGCCGGCAACAATCTCTTCGGCGATCTTGCGCGGCGCTTTGCGCAGCTTCTTGGCCAGCTCGAAGGAAAGTGGCAGGGCGTACTCGCCTAGTTCGATCCGCGGGGGCTGCTCGACCACTATGTTCGCCAGGTCAAGCCCGTACTGCTCCCTCAGAAAGGCACGGACCTTCTCCGCCAATCTGCTCTGGAAGGAGCGATACACTCTTTGCGTGTCCTCGTAACTTGCTGAATAAACGCGCGATTATAGCAAACGGGTTTTTCGCCGCGGTTTGACCCTGAGCGGCACGTTCCCTATGATGAAGGTTTTGACGCTCTTCAGTGGCGGCGTATGCGCATCGCCTACCTCGACTGTTTCTCCGGCATCAGCGGCGACATGTTTCTGGGCGCGCTGGTGGACGCTGGTGTGTCGCCCGGTCTACTGGAGAAAACCGTCACGGCGCTCAGACTAGGCGCTCGGCTGGAAATCTCGCGCGTCAGCCGCAACGGGATTGCAGCGACCAAGGTAGACGTCTGGGTGGGTGATGAGAAAGATCGGCCGCGCACCGACCTGTCGCATGGGCACCAGCATGGGCAGCACCATCATCATGAACATGAGCATCACGACGCCGGCGCGGCTGGGCCCCATCGCGGGCTGAAGGAGATTCGCGAGATCATCACCCGCGCGCCGCTCGATGACTCAGCCAAAGAAACCGCGCTGGCGATTTTCGAGGCGCTGGGCGCGGCCGAGGCAAAGATCCACGGCGTCGGCCTTGAGCACGTGCACTTCCACGAGGTCGGCGCGGTGGACGCGATCGTTGACATCGTCTGTGCTGCTGTCGGCAGCCGTGCGCTGGGCGTAGCCGAGTGGATCTGCTCGCCCTTGAACGTCGGCTCCGGCACGATTGACTGCGCTCATGGACACTTCCCTGTGCCCGCGCCCGCCACCGCCGAGCTGCTCAAGGATGCGCCGGTGTTCTCGTCGGGCATTGAAGCAGAACTGGTGACGCCCACGGGGGCCGCCATCGTCAAGGTCCTGGCCAGGCGCTTTGCACAAGTGCCGCCGATGAAGATCAAGAACATCGGTTATGGCGCGGGCTCGCGCGACTTCGCGCAACACGCGAATGTGCTGCGCGTCCTGGTCGGAGAAAAAGTCGAAGTAGAGAAGCAGCATGCGT
>DASYTX010000101.1:0-14614 GCA_036001865.1 Terriglobales bacterium | reverse complement strand
AGCGCCGCCGCCCGTAGTACCCAAGCGAGGCCGGGCTGCCAAAGCCGCTGCCGCCGCGGCCGCGCCGCCACCCACTGAGCAGCCGGTCAAGCCGGGACGAAAGGCCAAGCAGGTCGCGGCCGCGATTCCAGTGCAGCAGCCTGCCCCTCCACCGCCCGCGCCCGCACCATCCAGGCAGCCTGTACTTGCAACCAAGAAGGCGACTAAGGCCGCAGCCAGTAGCGGGAGTGCATGGTCGAAGAAAAAAGGGCATAGTTCGGGAAAAAAGAAGTCGTCTTCCCGAAAGCGCATGTAACAAATGACCTCAGCTCGTAGCTCGGACCAAGAATGACAAGAATGCGCGTGCTGGTCACTGGAGGCGCGGGTTTCCTAGGTTCGCATCTATGCGATGCCCTGCTGGGCGAAGGCCATTCCGTTGTCGCCGTGGACAATCTGCTCACTGGGGCCAGGCGCAACATCGAGCACCTGGCGCATGAGCCGAGGTTTGACTTCCGCCAACTGGACGTCTGCGAGCCATTCGACTGCGGAAAGATGGAATACGTTTTCCACTTCGCCTCTCCTGCGAGTCCGGTCGACTACATGGTCCATGGCGTGCCTACGCTCCGCGTCGGTTCGCTCGGCACATTCAACACTCTGGATGTCGCAAGAAAATATGGCGCGAAGTTCTTCCTGGCCTCGACCTCGGAATGTTATGGCGATCCCCAGGAGCACCCGCAGAAGGAGAACTATTGGGGACACGTCAACCCAGTGGGGCCGCGCTCGGTCTACGATGAAGCCAAACGGTTCTCTGAGGCCGCGACTATGGCCTACCGCCGCTATTTTGACGTAGACACGCGCATCGTTCGCATCTTCAACACCTACGGCCCGCGCATGCAACTGAACGACGGCCGCGTAATCCCCAACTTCATGAAGCAGGCGCTGCTTGGAGAGGACCTAACGGTTTACGGCGACGGCTCGCAGACCCGCAGCTTCTGTTACGTGTCGGATGAGATCGAAGGCATCATGCGCCTGGCGTACTCCGAGGAGCCCGAGCCTACGAACATCGGCAACCCGACGGAGTTCACCATCTTGGAGTGCGCTCACGAGGTACTTAAGGTCACCGGCTCTCGCAGCCGGATCCGCTTCGACCCTCTGCCTCAGGATGATCCCCGTCAGCGCTGCCCCGACATCAGCAAGGCAGGCACCCTGCTCGGCTGGGAGCCGAACATCGACCTTGCGACCGGCTTGCGGCTTTCGCTTGATTATTTCCGCCAGGCGGTAGCAGCGGAGAAAGCAGCGGCCGCCGACACCCACTAACCGCTAGCAGGGTTGCGAGCGCGGCGGCCTGATTCTTTTTCTAGTTCCCTTGTGGACCGTTGGTAGCAGCCTTCTCGGTCGCCGGCTTGGCCTCCGGCGCCTTTGGGCCCAGGCGTGACAAATAGGGGAAGAGCGGCGTCACCTCAAAGAACATCTTCTCCCGCGGCGAGATCAGCGCAACGGGCTTGGCCTTCGACATCTCCACGTGGTCGTTCCATGGGTCAAGCTTGATGCGCGCGCCGATAGGCAGCGCGGCGATCTGATCCATACGCTGCATCTCCAGCGGCGGTGCCGAGGCGATCAGTTCCGACAACCGCGACTGCTCGCCGGTCATGAGCCCGTTCCCAAGGTGGGCCCGGATCAGGTTAGGCAGTTGTTGAGCGCGCTGCTGCAAGGCGCGAAGGAATAGTCCGGCATTGGCGAGCTGATCCTTATATGGAGAGTTCTTGAGCAACTCCATGGCCTTGGCATCGGCAGCCCGTTCGTCATTGGGATTGTGGCCGAGCCGCAGGCGCCGGAAGGTCTGCTCGTCGGCGAAAATCATGCGGTCGCTAAACCCGTAGCCGCTATCGGCGCCATGACCCAGCAGGATGTGCGCCATCTCGTGCGCCAGGATGGAGGCCAGCGTAGCCTCATCCGGCAGAACGTCGAGCAGTCCCCGGCTAACGACTATGGTGTTGCCGATGGAGAACGACTCCAGCGGTGCCGTCAGCAGCACCCGGCACTGCACCTCGGGCTGGATGTCCAGCTTATTGGAAATCTCCAGGTTGCTAACAACAGTCTTAAGGACTTTGTCCACGGCGCCCGCGCGCGCCAGCAGGCCGGCGCGCTCCAGGCGCTCCACCACGTTCTCCTCCGCCTGCCGCTGCCAGGCGCGTGTGCTCTGCACCGGCGAGAGGTCCTCGCCCGACTCGCTCTTGTCGACCGCCGCGGTAGGCTCCACGATGACGTCGGTGAATTCGTCCATCTTGGCGCTGCGCTGCAGGTTATAGCCCCAGAGACGTGTTTGCGCTTTGAATGCCATGGTACGAGGCAGGAGGCCATACTTCAGATTATTTTCTTCGGTGTAGATATAGGCGGGCAGCCATATTCCTGGCTGCAGGTTCAGTCGCCAGCTGTCGAAGTGGAAGTAGTAGCCGAAGCGCGGCCGCGGAGTATAGGTGCCGTTAAAGCGAACGATGTTGTAATCCTGATCTTCCACCCACATTCGGCCGAGGAAACGTCCTTGGCCGCTGTTCTTCTTGGGAGCCACATCAATCACCATGCACCGCACTTCACCCAGGAACTCGCGGCGCACGAAGGTGAACTCATAGGCGCCGCTGTCCAGGCCACGCTCATCCAGCACGACGGTGGCAAACCCATCCGGCGAGAACTTCATGCCGCCGCTACCGGTAATCGGTCCGAAAAGCCGCCGTAGCCAGCCACCACCACCCTTCTGCCCGACAAACGAGACACTGGCCGGGCCTCGACTGAAATCCAGCCGGCCGAGAAAATACTCATCCCCTGCCGGCACCGCGCCCAGCTCTGGATCAGGGCCGAGGTGCTGGATGTAGGTTTCAATCAGGGGAGAGTAGCCGCGGAGATTGGTCACAAACTGTTTCTCACGCTCGCTGATTCGCGCCACTACCTGCTCGAGCGACAACCGCGGATCGGGGGCCGCCCAGGCCATTGCGGACGAGAGGATAAGAACGATCACTCCAGTTACTAGTCTTCTCGGGTCAGACATAGGTTCCTCGGTAAAAAACTCAGGCCAATTGAAACACGATGTACAGTCTCGCCCTGGAGTCCACGGACTGCCCTTCATGCTGGGCGGGTTTGAAGCGGATCTGTTCGGCAGCGCGCATGGCAGCCTCATCCAGTCCATGTCCCAGTCCTCGAACAACGCGCAAGACTTGTACCTTGCCGGCAGCCGTGAACAACACTTCCAGTTCCACGGCCCCTTCAATCTTCAGCTGCCGTCCTTCCTCGGTATATACAGGCTTGGGCTTGAACAGCACCTCCACCGGGGTGAGCTTGGGTGCATCTGCCCGTTGCCTGGGCTTAGGTTCTTCAGCGAGGGGACGAGCATCGCCGAAACCTGCCTTACGGATCTCACCTCGCGCCGGGCCCGTTCCCGCAGGCGGGACGGCAACACCTCTGCCGAAGCCAGCGCTCGCCGGCACCCCCGGTACGCCCCTTGCTCCGCCCGTGCCTGCGCCTTGGCCTGGTCCTGCGGGCAGTCCCCACGAACCGTAAGCGTTGATGTTGCTGGCGCGCCCGGGCGTGCCTTTTGCGGGCACTCCGAAGGGATCGCCGAAACCGCCAGTTTGCACTTGGCCGGGGGGACGAGTGGTGGTTGCCATCAGGGAAGTCCCGGTGGACAACAGGTTCGTCGCCACTACTTTCGGTGCCTTGGCTGTCGGCAGCTGCGGCAGCAGAACGCCCCTGCGATCCAGATCCGGCGCCTTGACAGCAGGCTCCTGGCGCGGCGGTTTGGGGAGGGCGAGCCGTGGGGTGTCCAGTTCCGCTGTTGCTAATGCCTTTTCCACGGGACGGACTTTGGGCAAGAGCTTGGGATTGATCGGCTGCGGTTCCTGCGGCACCGGAGGCGGAGTGGCCACGAGGTGCCTGATCGCGAAACGCGCCCTCAGCGACATCAACTCCGGCGGGTAAATGAGGTTCAGATTCAGCAGCACCGCGAGCGCGAGCGTCTGGCCGCCCCAACTGACAAGGAAGGAATGCCAGCGGGGTTTGGGGAGGGGCAGCAGTCCAAAAGACTCAGTCACATGGACTCCCGGACGCGGTGGCGGCTGAAACTGGGGAGGACATTACAACCGAAGCTGAGGGCAACTTTGTGGCCAGCAGCTTAGCATCAACCGCTCACCCATTGGCAGAAAAAATTTAAGTGCTTCAGACGAAGGCGATTAACCGTTGTTCAGTGGCACGAAGGCCGATGCATCGGTCCCCTGGTGCGATGGCGCATCGCAGAGGCGATTCCCAAATCGGCAACGATCCCAGCGCGGAGCGAACACACCGGTCCCAAAATGGGACTGTGCGCCTCGACTGGCACTCGACTAGCGAGTCGGGACGACCAAGGAGCGATCCAGCCTGAGTTCCATTTGCGTGCCCTTCTCCAGCTTCAGGTCGCGGTCGGTCAGGATGCCTGCACCCAGACCCGCGCCTGCTCCCACGGCTGCACCGATAATGGCGCCTTTCGATCCGCCGGCCACCGTTCCGGTCACGGCGCCTACACCCGCGCCGATAGCGGCAGCGGTGATGGCACGCTTTTTGTCCACTCCGCGGCGCTCGATCTCGCCCTCGGTCCCGGTCTCACGCTTCACCGCGTGCTCGCCCGGTACGCCCGTCACGGTGGCAAGCAGCGGCACCCAGCCACGCCGCGTCTCGATCTGGTCGAAGCTGAGCAGCAGGCGGGCGTGCATTCCCCGGTCCACATCGCTGACATGACCCTTGATCTTCTTGCCGCGCGGGATCACGGATCCGTCCGGTGCCACCAGGTCCTCGGCCAGCTTGGCCTTGAATTTCTTGCCGCGCTCAACCTTGTTGGTGTCCAGCTTGTCGTCCAGAAGGACGATGAAGCGTGTGCCTTCCGGAATCGCATTAGGGTAAGACCGATAACGGTCGTTGGGGTAGATCGGATCCTTGTACTGCGCTGCCGCCGGCACAATCGTCGCCGCCAGCAGCGCAAGCACGGCCAGCCACACACCTGCTCTCCGCATAAATCCCTCGGTTTTCTCTGAGACTTACCTGGTTGGATGAACAGAGTGGCTGCAATGGCTGCCCAGGCAGCCATTTTTTCAAGAGCGACCAATGGCGGTTACTTCAAACTCCAGGTGAGACTCTGCAACTTTAATGGGGACGCCAGCGTCTTACGATATATGCAGCACTTGCCAGCCGAATTCGATTTCAGCGACCCGGCCATGCGGAACTGGTGTGTCCCATTGGCGGTGCTCGGAATCTTCGGCCTGGGTGCGCTGCTTCTTAGCGAACCCGGCCGGCACGCCATCCGACTGCTGGCGGCAAAATTTGAAGATGCGCCTGACGCGCTTCAGGACCTGAATCGGGCTCTACAGGATGAAGTGGAACGCCTGCAGGCGGCGGTCAACCAGATCGCCGAGTCCCTCCAAATGGCGCGCTAAGCTCGACCTGCATTCAGATTTCCCCTTCTTCTCGATTCCCCCCGCAGCTTGCGCGCGCGCCTAATCATGGGATGAGACGTTCTGTGCCAACTCAGGCGCCGATTCGACGGTGAACTGGATGGTCTCGTAGGCAGTGGGGACGGCAGGGTCATGTCGGCGGAGCCAGGCGCTAAGCATTTCGAATAACCAGGCGACCGAGCCAATGACCAGCGCGGTGACGGCCAGACTTAGTAGGGCAAGATTCAAGATGCTGGAGAGACCCGTTTCATGGCCGGCAGATACCCTCTTCTGTCCTGCCTCGATGCTACTGCTCAGCGGGAGGAGGCCAGCACAAAGGAAATTGCAGCTGCTCTGAAAGCGGCCAACGGTGCGGGGTGTGCCCTTCAGCCGACGCTGCCGGCCTTGATCAGTTTCGGTTCCGGGTAGGAGATCTTGTAGATCTGCGCGCTGATCTGGGTGCGCAGATCGTCCCAGATGCTGCGCGGCATGGTTTCAAACACCGCCACAATGGCAGGATCGAATTGCCGTCCCGCCCAGCGCTGGATCTCCTCGCGTGCGGCCTCGTAAGACTGCGCTCGCCGGTAGGGACGGTCGGAGGTGATAGCGTCCAGGGTATCGGCAATAGCGAACATCCGCGCTCCCAGCGGAATCTCCTCGCCCTTGAGGCCCCGCGGGTAACCCGTCCCGTCCCAGCGCTCCTGGTGGGAGTAGACGATCTCGGCCGCTTCTTCCAGGAAAGGGATCTTGCGCAGCATCTGATAGCCACACCAGCAGTGCTCGCGCATGATCATGATTTCTTCCTCGGTCAGCGGACCCGGCTTGCGCAGCACGGCATCGGGTACGGCCATCTTGCCGATGTCGTGCAGGAAGGCGCCGCGGGCAATCACCCGCACGCGTTCGTCCGGCAGCCCCATGGCGCGGGCAATGGCAATGGTGAACGCCGTCACCCGCTTGGAGTGGCCTTCGGTTTCAGCGTCCTTCAGGTCCAGCGCGTCACCCAGCGCCTCCAGGGTGATGTCGTAGGAGCGCTCCAGGTCCTCCATGGCCTGACGCAACTGTTTCGTGCGCGCTTCCACCAATGACTCAAGATTGCACTGGTAGGCGCGATTTTCCAGCTTAAGCCGCCGGTTCTCCAGCGCCCGGCGCACGGTGGCTAAAAGTTGCTCGCGGTCGAAGGGCTTCAGCAGGTAGTCGTAGGCGCCATTGCGGATTGCAGCCAGCGCCACCGAGATGTCGTGCACGGCCGTCACCATGACCACCGGAAGATCGGGGAATCTTTCCTTGGAGCGCTCCAGCAAACCGATGCCGTCCATCTCGGCCATCATCAGGTCGGTTAGCAACAGTTCAAACTCGACGCCGGAATCCAGCAGCTCCAGCGCCTTCTGTCCAGAAGCCGCCTGAGCGCAGCGATACCCTGCCGACACGAGCATCGACGAGACCACTTCTCGTATGGCGGCCTCGTCGTCCACCACCAGGATTCGTTCAGCGCCCATATCAGAATGGCCCTAACCGCCCGCATTGTACACGCGTTTACCTTTGAGGCAATCCCTGAAACTGGCTCCGGTGGCGGGAAACGTTCCATGGTATACAACAGCGCAGATCACTCACGCACGAATGCAACTACTTTGGGCTGCCGCGCTGCCTGCGTTTCCTAACTTTGCCGCGGAAGATTTCTTTCCCCAGATATCGACCGTGCTGTTGCTGCTGGCGGGCACGGTGTTCGTTTATCGCAGTTTTCGTGAGCGCTATCTGCCGGTCTGGATTCTCGGCTGGTTTGCGTTCCTGCTGCACAAGATGGCAGCGGCCGTCCCACCCGATCGCGTCTGGTTGGCGCTTTCGCACATCTGTTATGCCGTCGCTATCGTCCTGTTCGTCGCCTCCATTCTGCTGTATGTAAACAAACCGCGGCTGCTCAAGCCGCTGGTGCTCGTGACCGCGGTTGCCATCGACCTTGCGCTCTTGCGCGTGATTCTTTGGCCGGGTTCGCTTTTGCTGACCTACGCCGCCTCTGTCTTGTACGCCGCTGTGCGCATTGTGCCGGCGGTCGAACTGGCGCTGTTCAGCCGTGGTCGGCGCAACCTGGGTTGCTATGCGCTGGTGGTGAGCCTGCTGCTGCTGCACATTCACGAGAATTCGATGACCGTACAGGTGATTCGCGGCCTCGATATGTTCATCGAGTTGCTGGTGGGAGTAGGCATGCTCCTGATGGTCCTCGACGAGTCGCACGAGCGCAGCCGTCGCCTGCAAGCCGTCAACGTCATCACCGCAGCCATCGCCCAAGAGCGCAACCTGGAGCCCATCATCGACACCGCACTGCGATCGCTCAAGAAGCTCACGGGTGCGCGCGCCGCCTGGTTCCGACTGCTGGAGGGCAGCCAACTGGTCCTGGTTCAGCACTCCGGGCTTTCTGAGGAATACATTCGCCGGCGCCGCCTCCTGGACTTCGGCAACAGTTTCAGTGGCCGCGTGATCGAGCAGGGCGCTCCGGCGGTCGTGCACGCCGCCATGGCCGAGGGGCAAACGGCCGATTGGCTGCGCATGCAGGGTTTCAATCACGTCATCATCGCGCCCGTTGAGGGCAAGAACTCGATCATTGGCACGTTAGCCCTGGCCGTGGCACGCGACCGCCGCTATCGCCCGGAGGAGTTGCGCTTCCTGGCCAATACCGGCCACCAACTCGGCATCGCGGTGGAGAACCTGCGGCTACTCGAGCAGATCCTGCGCTCGCAGAAACAGTGGATCAGCACCTTCGATTCCATCGAGGATTGCATTCTGGTCCACGACCAGGACTTCCGCATACTGAAGGTGAACCGCGCCCTGCTTGACCGCTTGCAGCGTGACCCTCTCATGGTCGTCCGGCGCACCTGCGATGAGGCCCTGCCGCGCAGCGGTGATGACTGGCGTGACTGTCCCTGGTGCTGGCGCGTGGTGTCCAAATTCGGCGAAACCGCCGACCCCTGCCTGGGCGGATACTCTCAGGTTTCCAGCTCCTCTTATGTGGAGCAGGAGACCGGAGTGCTCGGCACCATCCACATCATCAAGGACATAACCGAACGCCAGGTCCAGGAGGAGATCTACCGCAAATTCTTCGAGCAGATGCAGGAGGGTGTCTTTATATCCACGCCCCAGGGCCAGCTCGCGGACTGCAACGATGCCCTGGTACGGATGTTGGGATATGCCAGTCGCGAGGAACTGCTGTCCTTGCACATCGGGCGCGATCTCTACGCCTCGCCGCAGCAGCGCGATGAGTTCATGCGCCGCATAGCAGAGAGTGGTTTCGTGCGCAGCTACGAAGTCATGCTCCGCCGCAAGGATGGCGGCACCATCTGCGCCCAGGAAACCAGCTTCGCTACTCGCGATGCCAGCGGCGCTGTGACCCGCTACCAGGGCTTCCTGCTGGATGTCACCCAGAAGAAACGGGCCGAAGATGAAATCCGCCGCCGCAACCGCGAACTGGCGGCGCTCAACTCGATTGCCGTGGTGGCCAACCAATCCTTCGACCTGGATGAGATCCTCAACATCACCCTACGCCAGGTTGTCGAGCTCTTCTCCTCCGATACCGGCGCGGTGTACCTGCTGGACGAAACAGCCGGGCGATTACGGCGTCACGCGATGCACGGCCACCACACTGACCTGGCCGAGGACGGTTTCTCCGTTCCCCACGACCTCGCCGCTAGGCTGCGCGAAAGTCGCATTGACGTGGTCACACCCGAGCACCTCCCCTTGTGGCCCGACTCAGTGGCAAAATTCATCCGGGCTGAAGGCGCGCTCTCCTGGATTTGCGTAATGCTATGGAGCCAAGACAGACTCCTGGGAGTGCTGCCCATCGGCTCCCGGGAGCCGCGCGAGTTTTCCATCGGCGATCAGCAGTTGATGATTGCCATCGGCCGCCAGCTTGCCACTACCATCGAGAAGGTCCACCTCTATCAGGAGACCCGGCGGGCGTATGAGGACCTTCGACAGGCCCAAGAGCAACTGCTGCAGGCCGAGAAGATGTCGGCCATCGGTCGGTTGGTTTCCGGCGTAGCCCACGAACTGAACAACCCTCTCACTGCCATCCTTGGGTACGCGCAGTTGCTGGAAACCGAAGGTCTGCACGAGCGCGCCTTGGACTACGTGCAGAAGCTCTATAAGCAGACGCAGCGCACGCATCGCATCGTCCAGAACCTCTTGTCATTCTCGCGCCAGCGTAAGCCCATGAAGCAGCCGCTTGACTTGCGCCGGGTGCTGGAAAACACCCTCGCCCTGCGCGAGTACGACCTACAACTGAACAACATAGTCGTGCGCACCGCCGTACCGGCCGAGCTGCCCGCCATCGTGGGCGACAGCCACCAGCTCGAGCAAGTGTTCCTGAACATCATCAACAATTCCGTGGACGCGATCCTGGAGCAATCACGCGGTGGCTACATCGAGGTGCGCATCTGGGCCGAAAACGGCGAGGTCTGCGTGGAGTTCCTCGACAGCGGCCCTGGCATTCTTGATCCCCAGCGCATCTTCGACCCCTTTTACACCACCAAGGGTGTGGGCAAGGGAACCGGACTGGGGCTCAGCATCTGCTATGGGATCGTGAAGGAACATGGAGGCGAAATAGTCGCCCAGAACCACCCCGAAGGCGGTGCTCTCATAGAGGTTCGCCTTCCGACGGTTCGCCAGGCCACTGACGCCGCTTATGCCGCGTCGGGGGTGAATGCGACCGATTAGCGATTAGTCTCCGATGAACCTCGAATTCCCTTAGGAACTTTTTACCTACCAACCGGAAAGATGGGTATCTGCGTACCGCATTTTGGTACGGCCGAGGCCAGGGAAGCCTGTGAATTGAGCAGCCCAGCGGTTCCTCCGAAACTTTCGTGCAAGCTGTGGGTTATTGACACGGAAGGAGTTATCTGGCGACCACCGCTTTCGTCTGCTCGGACGGTATTGGGTAGCGCGATTGCAAAACAAACAGCCTAGCGGCTTGGAACATGCGCTTGGGTGGTCAGGCCGGAGATACAGCACTCGACGATAAGCGAAACCCGTTCAGCAGAAAGGGGTTAGCGATGGCCAGCAACATCCAGCAAGCAAACCTTAGAGGTTTAGCGACTTATCTTCCTGCCGTGGGCGAGGCCCGCGTTGAAGCTTTCAAGCAGGCATACGAAGAGAACTGCCATCGGATATACGCGCTGGCGTTCTGGATGACCGACAATGAGCTGGCGGCGGAGGAACTGATGAAGAACACCTTTTGCCGCGCCTTCGCCAGCAGCCCCGACCCCGGCACGGAAATGATTGACCGCGCCCTGGTCCGCGAGCTTCGCGAGTTGATGCCGCTGGGCACTTTGACGCTCGTGTGCGGCCGGGCAAACGAGGTCCGCAGCCTGCGGCGCAATGTGAAACGGGTTCATCTGGAATGTGCGGTGGTGCAGCTTCCACCCACCGAGCGCATGATCTTCCTGATGCACGACGTCGAGCGCTACGATCACGGCCGCATCGCTCGTACGCTAGGAATCAACCAACAGGAATCTGCGCTGGGCCTGCACCAGGCGCGGTTGCGCATGCGCGAGCTCCTCGCCACCATGGTCTAGGGTTTCATCCCCACTCTCTGGAAGCCCCTCGCGAGAGGGGCTTTTTTGCGTAATGAGTGGCGAAAATTGGGACCCATATCCTCTTGAACCACCAGCTACGCAATTACCCGCTTCGCTTTCTCAATCTCGTATACTGCTGAGTTCCCCTTTGGAGGCAAACTCAACCAATGCACCGTCTCCTCGCATTCCTGTTGCTCGCTACTATGCTCATGTCGCAGTCGCAGACCAAGCCCTCCGCTAGCGCCGGCAAAATAGAGTCCAACTTCGGCCGGCTGGCCGACCAATTCATCCGTGAAGCGCTGGCGCTCTCGCCCTCGAACGCATCCCAGGCCGGATATCACAAGCACACCGATCCCAAGACCGGCAAGACCGTCGAGCTCGACAGAGAACTCGATGACCTAAGCCCGGAGGGCGTGGCCAGGCAGCGCGCCTTTTATCGGCAGTGGCAGGAGCGGTTTCGCCGCGAGACGCCGCTGCGCATGCTGAATCTGCAAGACCAGGCCGACTGGCGCCTGGTAGACGACCAAATCTCCCTCAACCTGCTCGAGTTCGACCGCATTCAGAACTACAAGTACAACCCAACGGTTTACGTGGAACTGATCGGCAATGCGCTGTTCCAGCCGTTGAGCACGGAGTACGCTGCCAAGGAGGTCCGGCTGCGCCATATCATTTCGCGCATCGGGCAAATCCCGCGCCTGCTGGAGCAGGCTAGACAAAACCTGACCGACGCCGACCCCATCTTCGTCACGGTGGCGATTGAGGAGAATGCCGGCAACCTGGACCTGGTCGAGAACACCGTCGCCAGCGAAATTCCAGCGGGCTCGCCGCTGAAGGCCGAGTTCGACAAGGTCCGTCCGGCGGCCGTGACCGCGCTCAAGGACTTCTCGCGCTGGCTGGAAGAGGACTTTGGCAAGCGCAAGCCGTCGCGCACCTGGCGCCTTGGCGAGGACCTGTACGCGCAGAAGTTCAAGCTGGTGATGCAGACCGCGGTCACGCCCGAGCAGGTGCTGGCCGATGCCGAGCGCGACCTCAAGGCGGTCCGCTCCGAAATGTTCCGCATCGCCAAGCCGATGCACGCCGAGATGTTTCCCGAGCACAGCGACCACTCCGATCTGGGCGGCCGCGAATACCAGAACAAGATAATCGGCGAGGTGCTGCAGCGCATCTCCGATGACCATGCCCAACGCGACGAACTGATCGAGGCCGTCAAGCGCGATCTCGACCGCATTACCCAGTTCATTCGGGACAAGAAGATTGTTTCCCTCAGCCCGCGCCAGAATCTGAAGGTGATCCCCACGCCGCTGTTCATGCGCGGCATCTACTCAGTGGCAGGCTTCCACAGCGCGCCCCCGCTGGAACCGCAGGCGGAAGCCCAGTACTGGGTCACGCCGATTGACCCCAAGATGCCCGACGATAAGGCCGAGTCCAAGCTGCGTGAGTACAACAACTGGGTGCTGCAGTGGTTGACCATTCATGAGGCCTTGCCCGGCCACTACATCCAGTTCGAGCATGCCAACAGCCTGCAGCCGGAGAGCCGCCGCGTGTTGCGCGCGCTGCTGGGCAACGGCCCTTACATCGAAGGTTGGGCGGAGTACATCGCGCAGGTGATGATCGAGCAAGGATTCGCCAACAGCGATCCTCGGTTCATCCTCATGATGCGCAAGCTGCGCCTGCGTCTGCTGGCCAATGCCATCCTCGACGTGCGTATGCAGACCATGAACATGACGGATCAGGAAGCGATGGATCTCATGACCAAGGACGCTTTTCAGACCCAGGCCGAGGCCGAGGGCAAGCTGCAGCGCGCCAAGTTAAGTTCCGCGCAACTTCCCACCTACTACGTTGGCCTGCGCGACTGGCTGCGCCTGCGGGAGAAATACCAGGCGGCGAAAGGAAAGACCTTCAGCATGATGGAGTTCCACGACAAGGTGCTCGGCCAGGGGCCCCTGCCCATCGCCTATCTCGAAAAACTTGTTCTCCCTGCCAGGAAAGCGGCGCGACGGAAGACCGCCCCGGGGATGTAAGACCCTCCAGCCGGAGCGTGTGAATCGAGGCGGCCTCCGGGAGTAGAATCTAAGTTGGAGTGCAGGCTATGAGCTCCGCCGCCATTCAGCCACAGCTAGCGCGCTGGTGGGAAGTAATGGAGAACGGAAAACTCCATTGCTATCTCTGCCCCCGCCATTGCCACATCGGCGAAGGCCAGACAGGGTTTTGCTTCATCCGCAAGAACGTCGGCGGCCAGTTGCTGAACCTGGGCTACGGGCGGCCGGCAGCCATACAGATCGATCCCGTAGAGAAGAAGCCGCTGAACCACTTTTTCCCCGGCACGCGGATCTTCTCAATGGGCACGGCCGGCTGCAACATGGGTTGCTTCTTCTGCCAGAACTGGGACATCTCCAAGGCCAAATCCGACCAGGTCAACTCCATCGAGCTTTCGCCCGAGCACGTGGTGACCACGGCCATGCGGTACGACACACCTCACGTCGCCTTCACCTACAACGAGCCCACCATCTGGGGCGAATACGTCATCGACATTGCCAAAGTCGCCCACGAGTGCGGTCTGAACACGGTGATGGTCACCAATGGCTACATTACCCGTGAAGCCTTCTTCGATATTTACGAGCACATCGACGCCGCCAATGTCGACCTGAAAGCTTTCACCGAGACCTTCTACTCCAAGATCACCCTGACCCATCTGCAGCCAGTGCTGGAGACGCTCCGCTGGCTGCGCTTCGAGACCAACGTCTGGTTCGAGATCACCAACCTCATCATCCCCACACTCAACGACGACGATTCCGAGTTTAAGCAGCTCTGCGATTGGGTGCTCCAGAACCTGGGCGACGATGTTCCCTTGCACTTCACCGCTTTCCATCCTGATTTCAAGTTGCGCGACAAGCCCCACACCCCACCCGAGGCGCTGCACAAAGCCCGCGCTATTGCCATGGATATGGGCTTGAAGTTTGTTTACGAAGGGAACATCTTCAGCGAAGGCGCCAACACCATCTGTCCGGGGTGCAAGCGCATCATCGTTCGGCGCTCCTGGCACGATGTGCTCACCAACCAGCTCTCGGACGGCAAGTGCAGGAACTGCGGCACGGCGATACCGGGTGTCTTCACTCAGGCGGAAGTGGAGCGTCGCCGCGGCGCCGGTCATCTCCACCCGGTTGCTTAAAGCCAGGCAGACACAGAGTCACACGGGAACGCTTGTGGGAGGGTTCTATTTCTTTGGCGCCGCGCCCTCAGGCTGGGCCTGACGGCGACTCTGTGCCCAGCCTTCTTTGTTGACCTGACGGCCGCGCGCGATGCCCAGGGCGTCGGCCGGCACGTCTTCCGTGATCGATGACCCGGCGGCGACGTACGCGCCCTTGCCAATGCGCACCGGTGCGACCAGTGTCGAGTCGCTGCCGACGAAGGCGTCGTCTTCAATCACCGTCAGGTGCTTGCGCACGCCGTCGAAGTTGCAGGTGATGGTGCCTGCTCCCACGTTGACGTTCTCGCCGACTACCACGTCCCCCAGATACGTCAGGTGGTTGGCTTTGGAGCCGCGCCCCACACGGGCCTTCTTGGTCTCGACGAAGTTGCCAATGTGGGCACCCTCGCCGATCTCGCTGCCCGGCCGGAGGTGTG
>DASYTX010000100.1:0-23457 GCA_036001865.1 Terriglobales bacterium | reverse complement strand
TGAGGTCCGGGACAGCGACGTTGGCTTCCTGCTGCATGTTGCCGTAGAACACGCGTTGGTACATCCACAGCATGTAGGCCGCGCTCCAGATCACCCCGGTCGCGCCCAGCACGCCGTAGAGTGCGCGTGCCTGAAATGCTCCGCTCAGAATCAGGAACTCACCAATGAAGCCGTTGAGCAGCGGCAGCCCGATGGACGATAGGGTCACCAGGAGGAAGATCGTCGCGTAGATCGGCATGGGCGTGGCCAATCCGCCGAACTGCCGGATCTCGAATGTGTGGCGGCGTTCGTAGATCATGCCCACCAGCATGAACAGCGCGCCGGTGGAGACGCCGTGGCTCAGCATCTGAAATACCGCGCCGTCGGTGCCTGCCGTGGTGAAAGTGAAAATGCCAAGCACCACGAATCCCAGGTGACTCACCGATGAATATGCCACCAGCTTCTTGAGGTTCGGCTGCACCATGGCCACCAGTGCGCCGTAGATGATCCCGATGATGGCCAGCGCGACAATCCACGGCGCGTGGACGCGTGACTGCTCCGGGAACAGTCCGAGGTTGAAGCGCAGCAGCCCGTAGGTCCCCATCTTCAGCAGCACGCCGGCCAGCAGCACTGACCCGGCGGTCGGCGCCTCGACGTGGGCGTCGGGGAGCCAGGTGTGCAGCGGGAAAATCGGTACCTTCACCGCAAACGCTATGAAAAATCCTAGGAAGAGCCAAGGCGCAGCGGCGGTAATGTGTTTCACGCCACCCGTGCTGAGCGCAGCCTGCACTGTGGTGAAATCGAAGCTGCCCGTCCTGGCATACAGCCAGATGATCGCCGCCAGCATGAACACGGAAGCGATGGCGGTGAACAGGAAGAACTTCACCGCGGCGTACACCCGCCGCTCGTGCCCATACATGCCGATCAGCAGCGCCATGGGCACCAGCGTCGCTTCCCAGAAGAAATAAAAAAGGAACAGGTCGAGGGCGACGAACACGCCCGTAAGGGCGGTCTGCAGAATCAGCAGCAGGACAAAGAATTCTTTTACTCTCTCGGTGACCGAACGCCAGGAGATCAGCACGCAAAGCGGTGTGAGAAAAGTAGTCAGCACCACTAGCCACAGGGAAATACCGTCGATGCCGAGGTGGTAGCGGATGGCGGGGTTCGCGATCCATGGCCGATCGATTTCGAACTGGAAGCCGGCGCGACCCACGTCGAAGTTAATGGGCAAGTAAAGCGAGAGTGCGAACGTAAGCAACGTCACAAGCAGCGCGACACGGCGGATCAACTCATCCCGTCGCGGCAAGAGCGCCAGCACTACCGCGCTGGCGAGCGGCAGGAATGTGACAAACGTTAGGATGGTGCCGGCCATCACCGCGCCCCTTGCCAGATCATGTAGGCCACCACAATTGCCGCCCCCAGTGCCACCCAGCCCGCATACGACCGCACATTGCCCGATTGCATCCGCCGCAGCGCGTCCGAGATGTCCTGCGCGCTCTCCGCCGACTGGTTTACCGCACCATCGATGGTGGCTGCGTCAATACCGCGCCATAGCAGCCGCGACGACCCTTGAATCACCGGCTGTACGAATAGAGCGTTGTAGGCCTCGTCCACGTAGTATTTGTCGCGCACGGCGCCATAGATTCCACCCAGCCAGCCGGCAATGCTCTCGGGCAGATCGCGCCGTCGGTAATAGAGCAGCCAGGCCAGCAGCAATCCCAGCAGCGCCGCCCCAACGCTCACCGCCGTGAACAAGAGCTCGAGGTTGCGCTCAGCATGTTCGGCCGCGGCCTGCTGCATCGGCTCGCCGGGATGCGCACCCGCCGGCATGGCGTCGGCGCTGGCCTTGAATACCGGCGAGAGAAACTTGTCGAAGTAGTTGTCGCCCCCGAGCGCATGTGGCACGCCGACGTACCCGCCGATGACCGACAAAATCGCCAACGCCACCAGCGGCCCCAGCATCACCCACGGACTCTCGTGCAGATGGGTGTGTGGCCCAGCCGCCCTCGGCTGGGGGCCGCGGAACTCACCGAAAAAGGTCAGGAACCACAGCCGGAACATGTAGAACGACGTGAGGAGCGCTGTGACCACCGCAACCGCCCAATAGACATGGCTGCCATACGGGCTCGACCACGCCTTCCACAAGATCTGGTCTTTCGAGAAGAAGCCGCTGAACAGGGGAAGGCCTGCGATGGCCAGCATGCCTGCGGTCATGGTCCAGAAGGTGACTGGAATTTTCTTCCGCAGTCCTCCCATGCGGCGCATGTCTTGCTCGCCGGCAAGCGCGTGGATCACCGACCCGGCCGCGAGGAATAGCAGGCCCTTAAAGAATGCATGGGTCATCAGGTGAAAGATGGCCGCTGAGTATGCCGCCACGCCGCACGCCAGAAACATGTAGCCAAGTTGTGAAATGGTGGAGTAGGCGAGCACGCGCTTGATGTCGGTCTGCGCCATCCCGATGGTCGCGGCCAGCAGCGCTGTGACGCATCCGATCACTGCCACGACCGCCAGTGCCGTGGGCGCACGGTCAAAGATCGGGCTGGATCGCGCCACCATGTAGACGCCCGCGGTTACCATAGTGGCCGCGTGGATCAGTGCCGATACCGGTGTCGGTCCTTCCATCGCGTCCGGCAACCAGACGTAGAGCGGCACCTGCGCCGACTTCCCGGTGGCGCCCACAAAGAGCAACAGTGCGACGGCGGTCAGCAGGCCGGCGCCTGCGGTCTCGGCCGGCAGCGCCGACACAGACCTGAATCCCTGTGCAAAATCCAGCGTGCCGAAATGCTTGATGAGCAGAAACAGCCCGATCAGAAAACCGCAATCGCCGATGCGGTTGACAATGAACGCCTTCTTGCCCGCCGATGCCGCCGAGTCGCGCCGGAACCAGAACCCGATCAGCAGATACGACGCCAGCCCCACGCCCTCCCAGCCCACAAACATCAGCAGGTAGTTGTTGGCCAGCACCAGCGTGAGCATGAAGAACATGAAGAGGTTCAGGTAGGAAAAATACCGATAGAAGCCGCCTTCCTCCCACATGTAGCCGACCGAGTAGACATGGATCAGGAAGCCGACCCCGGTCACGACCAGGATCATCACCAGCGAAAGCTGGTCGAGGTACGCGCCGAAGTCTGCACTGAAGCTGCCCGCACGCAGCCACGTGGCATAGTTCTCAACGTGAGGAATGTGGTCCTGGGACAGCCCGCGGAACTGCCAAGCTACCCACAGCGACACCAGGAAAGACGCACCCACGGATACCAGCCCCACCGCCGCCACACTCGCCTTTGAGAAGCGGCGTCCGAGCAGCCCATTGATCGCCGCCCCCAACGCGGGCAGTACCGGAATGGCCCACAAGTGCAGGGTCATAGCTTCAGCAGATTCACGCGGTCAACATTCAGGGTGGCGCGCGTGCGGAACACCGCAATGATGATTGCCAGCCCTACCGCAGCCTCAGCCGCGGCCACCACCATGACGAAGAAGACGAACACCTGGCCATCGAGCTGCTTCCACTGCCAGGCGTAGGCAACAAACGCCAGGTTGACGGCATTCAGCATCAGCTCAATGCACATGAAGATGGTGATGATGTTGCGCTTGATCAGAAACCCGGTCACGCCGCAGACAAACAGCACCGCGCTCAGCGTCAGGTACCAGGAAACCGGAACCATCTAGCCTTCCTTCCGAGCGAGCACCACTGCCCCCATAATTGCGATCAGGATGAGGACGGACGTCACCTCGAATGGCAGAAGGAAGTCGCGAAACAGTAGCCGCCCAATGTCCTTCGTCGATCCTAGGAATTCGCCCAGCCTGACGCCGCCTGCGCCACTTGACCGCACCAGCACCCACGTCATCAGCCCGGCCAGCATCGCCACCGCGGGATAGCCCAACAGCCGGGCCACGCGGCTCCCATCGGTGCGCTCCTCTTCGCCTGCGTTCAGCAGCATGATGACGAACACGAACAGCACCATGATGGCGCCGGCGTAGATGATCACCTGCACCGCGGCCACGAACTCCGCGCCCAGCAGGAGGTAAAGTGCCGCCAGTGATGCCATCACCAGGATCAACGAGAGTGCGCTGTTAATCGGGTGTCGTGCGGCGAGCAGGTTCACCGCCCCACCCACACAGATCGCCGCAAAGATGATGAAGAGCACCTGGTGCAGCATCTCAGGCCCTCAAGGCCACCACCAGGCTGGTCACCAGCGTGTTGGCCACGGCGAGCGGGAACAGGAACTTCCACCCGAAAGCCATCAACTGGTCGTAGCGGAAGCGCGGCAGGGTGCCGCGGACCCAGATGTAAAGGAAGATGAAGAGGAAGACTTTCAGTGCGAACCACAGCACTGGCTGGATGGCGCGTAGCCAGTCCGGCCCAAACGCCGGTCCCAGCCATCCGCCCAGGAACAGGATGGTCGCGAGGCAGCCGACGGTGATCATGTTGGCATACTCCGCCATGAAGAACATGGCGAACTTCATGGCGCTGTACTCGGTGTGATAGCCGGCCACCAGTTCGGTCTCCGCTTCCGGCAAATCGAAAGGCACGCGGTTGGTCTCGGCGAAGGCCGCGCACAGGTACACGAAGAACGCGAGGAACTGCCCGCGAAAAATGTTCCACCGCGGTATGAATTCCCAGAGCGTCCCCGACTGTGCCTCCACGATCTCCCGCAGGCTCAGGCTTCCAGACAGGATGAGTACCCCGATCAGTGACAGCCCGAGTGTGATCTCGTAGCTCACCATCTGCGCACTGGCACGCAACGAGCCGAGCAGCGAATACTTGCTGTTCGAGGCCCAGCCCGAGAGCGCCACCCCGTATACCGCGATGGAAGTCACGCCCAAGATGATCAGCAGGCCGATATTGATGTCGGTGATCTGCAGATAGGTAGTCACTCCGCGCGCTGTCACCGTCTCACCGATGGGAATGACCGCAATCGAAATGAGGGCCAGGGTGAGGGAGAGGATCGGAGCTGCAAGATAGAGCGGCTTATTCACGTTCGCCGGGATCAAGTCCTCCTTGAACAGAAACTTCAGCCCGTCAGCGAGCGGTTGTAATAAGCCGAAAGGCCCTACCCGGCTCGGGCCCCAGCGGTTTTGGATCCGCCCCACCAGCTTGCGTTCCAGCCAGACCGTATACGCCACAGCAGTGAGCAGCAGGAACAGCGTGATCACGATCTTGATCACGGTCACGATGACGAAGGTGGTCAGATCCGCGTCCAATCCTCACCGTACTCCACGAGTCATTTGATACTCGGTCGTGCGTGGTACTGGCTGCTAGTCCGCCGCTACTTCCTTGTCCGCTGGCACCTTCCGCCGCGCCTCGATGACCGAGTTCAGCGCCGCCGAGTAGCGGCCCAGCGTGCCCGAGGTGAACAGCGTGTCCTCCGAAGCCACGATTAGTTCCGGATTTGTCGCGATCTGTGCCGCAGTCCGAGGCGACACGTGCACGTCGGTGCCAGCCAAGAGTTCCATCCTTGAAAACTGGTAACCGGGCACCACGCGCTGGATCTCATCCAGCATCGCCGCCGGATCGAATGGGCTCAGCCGCGGCTCCAGATCATGTGCCTGCAGCCACACCGCATGCCGGTCGGCCTCTCCAGACTGCGCGCCTCGCGACTGCCCGGTGTCGGCACGCATCGCACTCCGGAAGGGCACCAGCTTGCTCAAATCGAATCCCATGCGATCAGCGAGGCGAACGACAATCTCAAAATCCGGCTTCACTCCTTCGAAGTCCCCGGCCTTCTTCAACAGTTGCAGGTCGCCGCAGGTGTTGGTGAACGTTCCCGACTTTTCGTAGGCACACGCCGCCGGCAGCACCACGTCCGCCACGGTCGCGGTCTCGGTAAGGAACAGGTCCTGCACCACCAGAAACGCTCTCGACAGCGCGAACGGATCGATGTTGTAGCGCACCACGGGATTGGCGCCGACGATGTACAGTGCCTTCACTTTCCCCGCCTGCACCGCCTCCGCCATCTGCGGCAGCTCCATACCGGGAGTGGCGGGCAGTTCTGGCCACTCCTCGCGGAAGTGCGCGCCGTCATTGACTGGGACGTAACCAGGCAGCAGGTCCGGGTAGAGGCCCATGTCCGCGGCGCCACGAGAATTGGCGTAATCGCCCAGGCAGACGAACTTCGCGCCCGCCAGCGACGACCCGAAGCGCACCAGCGCGTGCACGTCATCGCCGCGCAGCTCCGAGCCGAAGATGATGATCAGGTTCTGCTCCCCGCGCAGCTTGTCACGCATGGCTGCCAGCGCCGAGCGCGTTGCCTCATCGGCGGCAGCGATAGCGGCGTCGTCTCCTGCCAGGAACTTGACTACCTTGCCTTCTGAACCGGTCGGCACCTGCACGAACTGCGTGGCTTGCCGCCGTAACTTGATGGGAGATGAGTTGACCAGGTACAGCCGTGCGCGGTGCAGGCGGACGGCGCTGCGGATCTGCCACGCCAGCAAGGGGTGCTGGTCGGTGGGATTGTTGCCGATCAGCAAAATGGCACTGGCATGGAACACATCCCGCATACTGGCTGTCATGTTCGGCCGCCCTGCCAACGCGGTGGCGAAAGCAGGGAAGTCGGCGGTGCGGTGGTGGTCGATGTTGTTGGTCCGCAACACCAGACGGGCGAACTTCTGCAGCAGGTAGTTCTCTTCATTGGTCGTGCGGTTCGATCCGATTACGCCGATCGCCTCGCCACTATCTCTGTCGACGATTTCGCGAAAGCGCCGCGCCACGGTTTCCAACGCCTCCTGCCACGACGCGGGTGCCAGCCGTCCTTCCTTCCGCACCAGCGGTTGCTTCAGTCGGCGCTCGTCCTGCACGAAGTCGAATGCGTATCGCCCCTTGATGCAGAGGAAGTCACCATTGATGCCGCTCTTATCACGGTTGTCGCCGCGCACGATCTCGTTGCCGGTGCCAGCCCGGCGCACGCCCAGCGTAGTCCTGCAGCCGTCGCCGCAGTGGGTGCAGATGGTGCCGATGTGGTTCATCTCCCACGGGCGGGTCTTGTAGCGGTACGCGCCCGAGGTCAACGCGCCCACCGGACAGATGTCAATGCACATGCCGCATTCTTCGCATTCCAGGTGGTCGCCCTTGTTCGGCGCAATCACTGACTCGACGCCGCGGTTCTGCACCCCCAGCGCCCACACGTCCATCCCCTCGCCGCAAACGCGCACGCAGCGGTAGCACAGGATGCAACGCGGCCGGTCGAAGTACACCACCGGCGACCACTGCTGCTCCTCCTTGTGCAGCTTGCCTTCCATGAAGCGCGATTCCGCCGCTCCGTAGGCGAACGTCATGTCCTGTAGCTCGCACTCGCCGCCCGCGTCGCACACGGGGCAGTCCAGGGGATGGTTCGCCAAAAGCAGTTCCAGCACGGCCTTGCGTGCCTGTTTGATCTCTGCGCTGTCGGAAGTGACCACCATGCCATCCTGTACCACAGTGGTGCAGGCGGTCTGCAGCTTGGGCATCTTCTCGATCTTCACCAGGCACATGCGACACGCCGCCTGTAGCGACAGACCGGGGTAATAACAGAACGACGGCACTTCGATCCCCAGGCTCTTGCAGGCCTCGATCAGCAGCGTCCCTGTGGGCACCGCGATCTGCTTGCCGTCAACCGTGATGTTTACGTCTGGCATCTCTTCTTCTCGCTGTCATCCTGAGCGAAGCGAAGGATCTATGCATTCGGTGCGCGTCACCCCTGCAGGTCGGGCCATGCGCGTAAATTCAATCCGCCCAACACGGGCAACTGCTCCACTTTCCCCGCCGGCTCAAACGGACACGGCCTGCCTTCCAAGTGCGCCTCAAATTCCTCCCGAAACTTCTTCACGATGGACATCGTCGGCATGGCGGCCGCATCACCGAAAGGACAAAACGTCCGCCCCAACATGTTTTCTGCGAGATAGTAGATGTTGTCGATGTCCCGCCTGAGCCCACCGCCGGCGTGAAAGCGTGTCAGCGTCTTTTCCAGCCAGTCTGTCCCTTCGCGGCACGGAATACACCAGCCGCAACTCTCGTGCTTGTAGAACTTCATGATGCGCAGGGCGAACCTCACCATGCAGGTGTGGTCGTCCACCACCACTACTCCGCCCGATCCCAGGAATGTCCCAGCTTTCAGCAGCGAGTCGAAGTCCATGGGGACATCGATCTCGTTGGCCGCGAGCACGGGCGTGGACGACCCGCCCGGTACCACCGCCTTCAGCTTGCGTCCCTTCCAGATGCCGCCCGCCACGTCATAGATCATCTTGCGCAAGTTGTAGCCCAGCGGCAGCTCGTACACGCCGGGCCGCTCCACCGACCCGCTCACGCAGAACAGTCGCGTGCCGCCGTTCTTGGGTGTGCCCAGCCCTGCGTACCACTCGCCTCCGTTCTGGATAATGTGCGGCACGCTGGCCAGCGTCTCCACGTTATTGATCACCGTGGGCCCGCCGTACAGCCCAATCACTGCCGGAAACGGCGGCCGGATGCGCGGGATGCCGCGCTTGCCTTCCAGCGACTCCATCAGCGCCGACTCTTCACCCACCTCGTATGCGCCCGCGCCGGAGTGGGTTGCACATTCGAAATCAAAGTCGCTGCCGAAAATCTTCTTCCCCAGGTAGCTGCGCGCGTACGCGTCCTTGACGGCTTTCTCCATGATCTCCAGCAGGTAGCGGTACTCGCCGCGGATATAGATGTACCCCTGGCGCGCACCCACGGCGATCCCGGCGATGATCACGCCCTCGATCACCGCGTGTGGGTCGTGTTCGAGGATCAGCCGGTCCTTACAGGTGCCGGGCTCGCTTTCGTCTCCATTGCACAGGATGTACTTGGGCTTGGCGGACTGCTTGGGCACGAACGACCACTTCATCCCCGCCGGGAATCCGGCCCCGCCGCGCCCACGCAGGTTCGACACCTTCACCTCGTTGATGATCGCGTCCGGCCCCATTTCCAGCGCCTTGCGCACCGCTTCGTAGCCGCCCAGCTCGAGATAGCGATCGATCCCGGCCGCACCCTGCCCAAAGCGCTGCGAGACTACCCGCACCTCGTCGGGATGGGAAACTAAGTCATCCATTCACGCTTGGCTCCGCTTCCTGTACTCCTCCAGCACCTCGTCCATTTTCTCCGCCGTCAAGTCTTCGTGATACGCGTAGTTCACTTGCGCTGCCGGGGCCCCGCAGCACGCCCCGATGCACTCGACCTCCTCCAACGAGAACATGCCGTCGGCAGTGGTTTGCTTACGTCCGATTCCAAGCTTCCTCTGGCAATGTTCCAGGATCTCCTCTGCTCCACGCAGCAAGCAGGAGATATTCGTGCAGACCTGGACGTTGTACTTGCCGCGCGGCCGGGTGGTCAGCATGCTGTAGTAGCTGATCACGTTGCGCACTTCGAGTTCGCTCACGTCCAGGCGCCCGCCGATGTCGCGGATGGCTTCGTCGCTCAGATAGCCAAGCTCATCCTGGATGTAAAGCAGCATCGGCACCAGCACCGACCGCTTGATCGGATAGTGCGTCAGCATCTCCGCGAACCGCGCTTCGAGCTGGTCAGAGAACCTCATTTAGTGATTGAGTAATAGCGATCCGCAGCGCGAACTGCCTTTGTCCTGTCCCTTAGCTCCTCTGGTTTGCTGTTCAATTACCCAATTACCCAATTATCCAACTACACAATTCTTTCAGCGGTCTACGTCGCCCAGCACAATATCAATGCTCCCAATCGCCGCCACCACGTCGGCAATCAATCGTCCTTCACACATTTTCGGTAGCGTCTGCAAATTGGCCAATGACGCCGCCCGCATGTGCACGCGATAGGGCTTCGCTGTGCCGTCGCTCACCACGTAATAGCCCATCTCGCCGCGCGGCGATTCGACGGCCTGGTAGTACTCGCCCGCAGGCACCGAGAAACCTTCAGTCACGATCTTGAAGTGATAGATCAGCGCCTCCATCTGCGTCTTCATCTTTTCGCGATCGGGCAACACCACTTTCGGCGCGTCTGCTTTCACCGGGCCTTCAGGCATGCCCGCCAGCGCCTGCTGCACAATCTTGTTGGATTCCCGCATCTCATCGACCCGCAGCAGATATCGCGCGTATACATCGCCATCATTCGAGACCGGGACGCGGAACTGGAATTTTTCATAGCTGGAGTAAGGCATGTCGCGCCGCAGGTCCCAATCGATGCCGCTGGCACGCGCCGTCGGTCCGGTTGCACCCAAGGCGATGGCATCTTCTCCGGAGAGATGCGCAACGCCCTTGGTCCGCTCCACCCAAATCGGGTTCTGCGTCAGCAGGTCTTCGTATTCATCAATGGCGGCAGGGAAGCGGTCTACAAATTTCTTTACACGTTCGAAGAAGCCCAGCGGCGGCTCCAGCGCCAGCCCACCGATGCGGAAGTACGAGGTCATCATGCGCTGGCCACTGACCATCTCGAAAATGCGCAGGACGTCCTCACGTTCCCTGAAGCAATACAAGAACACCGACATGGCGCCGATATCCAGCGCATGCGTGCCCAGCCACACCAGGTGCGAATTGACGCGGCTCAGTTCGTTCAGCAGTACGCGGATCCACTGCGCCTTGGTCGGGATCTCCAGGCCCAGCAGTTTCTCCACCGCCAGGCAGTAGCAGAGGTTGTTGGTCAGAGGGCAGAGATAGTCGATGCGATCGGTGAGCACCACTACTTGTTGGTAGAACTTGGCCTCGCAGGTTTTCTCGATCCCGGTGTGCAGGTAGCCGATGTCGGGCATCATGCGCACAACCGTTTCCCCATCGATCTCCAGCACCAGCCGCAACACGCCGTGAGTGGACGGGTGCTGCGGGCCCATGTTCAGAATCATGGTGCGGTCTTGCTTCGGATCGATGGTGGACGCAGGGACGAGGGCCATCAGCGGTAGCCCTCAACCGGGTAGTCTTTGCGCAGCGGGTGCCCTTCCCAGTCCTCCGGCATCAGGATGCGCCGCAGGTTCGGGTGGCCCGAGAAGCGCACTCCGAACAGGTCATAGATCTCACGCTCAAAGAAGTTGGCGCCCCGCCACACAGACGTGACGGACTCCAGGTGCGGATCATCGCCCGCGAGCTTCACCTTCAGCCGCAAACGCTTCTTGCGCGCCATCGCCAGCAGGTGATAAACGACTTCGAAGCGCGGCTCGCTGGGATACCAGTCCACACAAGTGATGTCGGAGAGGAAGGTGAACTGCAGCTCGGGATCGTTCTTCAGCAGGGAGCAGGCGTCGCGGATGTGTGCACAGTCAATGTAAACGTTGAGCTCGCCATACTGGAATCTCGCGCCCTGGACTGTTCCCGGATTCCAATCGAGCAGCCGCGCCAGCGCCGGCCCTTCTTTCAATTGCTCCAGGTCGGTGATCGCGACCGCCGGCTCAGCCATGCTTACAGCTCACCTTCCGGCCTGGACCAGTCCAGCACGCCCTTCTTCCAGATGTAGAAGAAACCCGTCAGGATCACCAGGATGTACACCAGCATCTCGTAGAAGCCGAACATCTTCAGCTCGCGCAGAATCACCGCCCAGGGATACAAGAAGATAGCTTCCACGTCGAACAGGATGAACAGCATGGCTACCAGGTAGAACTTGACGGAGAAGCGCTGGCGCGCGTCGCCCACCGGGGTCATGCCGCATTCGTAGGGCTGCAACTTGGCGCGGGTCGGACGATGCTTGCCCAGCAGCGCGGAGAGCACCACCATAGCTATCGAAAGACCCAGCGCAAAGATGATGTGGATGAGCAGCGGCAGGTAACGGCTGAAGTAGTTGTCGGGCATGGGAGGAGGGCGATATAATCCGCGCCATCAACAACTTGGCAAACAATTGACTATAGAATCCGCTTTCTACAGTGTCAAGTTGCGGGCGCGAGCTCCCGCCGCCCGATTCGACGCATGATTTTCGGCTTCAACACCGACGTGAGGTACGGGGAAACCGTGTTTCACGTGCAGAGCGAGCCGCGCCTGGCCGAGCGAATGCTCGAGACTCAGGTCTTCGTGGGTGGCCTGTGTCTGGGGAAGCGTGCCATTTCCTATGCCGAGCGTGCCGGCCAGCCCGATTTAGGCGAGGAACAGCTCCAGGAGTTGCTCCGGGCACAGCACCGCTCCGTCATCGACGCGGCGCGCGAAGGACGGCTACAGCATGTGCTCGGCGCGCCGCTGCACGAAGCTCCTGCACAGGGATTGCGCATCGAGTGGCTCAATGCCGCTTCGGCGTGTCGGGAAGGTGCGCTGGTGATGAGGTTGCGGGCGACTGCCGCGGGTTCGCCAGTTGCAGGGGCCACTGTAATAGCGCGCCTGACGCTTGCCGGCGGCTCTGACCGCTATTTTCCCGCGGTCACCGATGAGGCGGGCACAGCCGATATCACCATCGCCCTCGATCTTTCGACGCTGGCCGGCGCTACCGTCCTCGTGCAGGCGGTTCATCAGGGCGCGTCCGGGACGCGCAAGTTCGCGCTGCGCAAGCCCTACTGAGGCGATTGCTCCGCCGCGCCGGCAGCCCGGGCGCGCTCGATCTCCAGCAGTTTGCGCTTTCGTTCCAGCCCCCATCGGTACCCGCCCAGGCTGCCGTCGGTACGCAGTACCCGGTGACAGGGGATGGCAACCGCCACGGGATTCGTGGCGCACGCACGGGCCACGGCACGCACGGCTGTGGGCTTTCCGATGGCGCTCGCAACCTGAGCGTACGAGCGGGTCTGCCCGTAGGGGATCGAGCGCAGGTGCTCCCACACACGCCGTTGGAACACCGTCGCACGGACATCCACGGGCAGCTCACCTGGCGGCTGCCGGTCGTGCATCTGCTTGAGCAGGCCGCCGATCCAGCCGCGCAGCACCGCGTCACCGCGCTTCAGCGTCGCCTTGGGATATTCGCGCCGCAGTCCCTGGACCAGCCTGGTTTCGGATTCGCCAAATGCGATCGAGCAAATGCCTTTGTCCGTCGCCGCCAGCATCATGCGGCCGATAGGCGAGTCTACGAACGTGTAACGGATCATCACGCCCTCGCCGCCGCGCCGGTAGGTGGCTGGGGTCATGCCCAGTTGCGAGTTCGTGCGCTCGTACAGTCGGCTGCTGGAGCCGTATCCCGCACCGTATAGGGCGTCGGTCACAGTGTCGCCGTCTTGCAGTTGCGATTTCAGCGACTGCAGCCTGCAAGTGTCGGCGTATTCGCGCGGGGTGATGCCCAGCGCTCTCTTGAACGCCCGCTGGAGTTGAAAGGGACTCAGTCCGAACCGCCGGCTGAGTGTTGTTAGTCTGAGGTCTTCCTCGAGGTTGCGGCCGATAAATTCGCAGACTTCGGCTACGACACCGCTGCTTTCCACGCTGGCGTGAGCCGGTCGGCAGCGCCGGCAGGGACGGAATCCCGCGCCTTCGGCCTCCTCGCGCCGCTCGAAAAAGCGCACGTGTTCCCGCCGGGGACGCCGCGCCGGGCACGATGGCCGGCAGTACACTCCTGTGGACGCGACTGCGTAGTAAAACACGCCATCCTTACTGCCATCTCGGGCGAGGACGGCCTGCCACCAACCCTGCTCTACTTTCTCGCTCGCTTCGCTCATTAGCGTTGCTGTGCTCATAATGGTGCGAGCATATTTCGTTGATTCCCCATGGCGCTATCCGTTTCTTGCGCCAAACCAATTTTCTCGCTGAGCTTCCAGCCCGAACCAGGCTGCCGCACCCCTTAGAATACCGCTTAATGAAGCTTGTCATTAACGGCGAGGAACGCCAGTTCCCCGGTAGTCTGACCCTGGCCGGGCTCCTCGCGCAACTCGGCCTCAAGTCCGACCGCGTCGCCGTCGAACTCAACCGCGACATCGTCCCCCGCGACCGCTGGGTGGACACCGTCCTGAACGATGGTGACAAGCTCGAGATCGTGCACTTCGTCGGCGGCGGATAGGAAAGCGGCCATAGAGACACAGAGGCACAGAGAGGAACTCAGTTCAGAACCCGCCTTTCGAGGAAAACTGTTGACACCCCACACAATGCTCCTAAAATGTTTCAAACATTTCCTCGTAATTACGTTTGAAACATTTCGAGAGCTTCATGGAGCAGCGGTTTACATCGAAAGAAGTCGTTCAGCTCAGCGGCATCACGCCGCGCCAGTTGCAGTGGTGGGATGAGCGCGGCCTGGTGGTGCCCGCGCGCCAGGGTCATCGCCGACTCTATTCCATGGACGACCTTGCGGAAGTGGCGGTCATCGTCGAGCTCCGCCGCAAGGGCTTCTCCCTGCAGCGCATGCGTAAGGTGGTGCGTTTCCTGCGCCAGGAACTCGGCCGCCGCCTGGTGGACACCGTCTCCGGCACCAACGACTACCACCTGCTGACCGACGGCAAGCGCATCTTTCTGAAAAACTCCGCCGAGCAGGTTCTGGACATCCTCAAGAACGCACGCCAACCGATCCTTGCCGTCTGTCTCAGCGACGCGGTGCGGCAGGTCCGCGCCCAACTCCGCGGCCGCAAACAGGCGGTGCCCGCCGGCACTGGCGCCGGTAACCGTAGGACGGCCAAGTCGCGCGCCTGAAGCGGACCCCTCCGCTCGGCACGCCCCTCAGCGACAACGGGAGATGAGCATGGTCGCGGAGCTGAACATTCTTAGCGAATGGATCCCGGAGCAGATGGGGCCCGGGACGGTGTTCGTGCTGGAGAACGCCGGGGAGATGGGCGACAGCGACGATCCCTTCTGGGCGGTGCTTGCTTGCCCAGCGTGCGGCACCCTTGGCTTGATAACACGCAGGCAGATCGCCGGGCTCATCCCCGTAATCTGCGGTTCCCATTCCTGCTCGGCGCAGTTCTTCATCCGCGACAGCGACGTCTTGGAGCGCAAACCGAGCTAGCGTTTGCCGAGTACGCAGACAACGCCGAGCCAAACCGACAACTGAAAGCTAAGAACTGAGAACTAGGGAGTAACGTTCAGGCGCGTCACCGGGATGGGGATCTGCTCGACGATTTCGATTTCGTAGCCCTCGAGGGCCACGACCTTGCGGGGGTGATTGGTAAGCAGGCGGATGTTAGAGATATTCAGGTCGGAGAGGATCTGTGCCCCGATCCCCACCTCACGCTGTGTCTTACGCTGGTGGTCGGGGTGGGCGGGCTCGCGCACGTCGCGATGGAAGGCCAGCACCGGCTTGCCTTCCACCTTCTCCACTGAGAAGCCCTTCGAGGTCTGGTGCAGGTAGATCAGCGCCCCGCGGCCCTCCTGGGCGATCAACTCCATAGAACGCTGGATGATTGCGTGGCAATCGCACCACGTTGCCCCAAAGACGTCCCCAACCAGGCAATGGGAGTGCATGCGCACCAGCACCGGCCTCCGATGATTTTGTTCGACGTCGCCCATCACCAGCGCCACGTGCGATTCTCTCGTGATCTCGCTCTCGTAAGCGATCATGCGGAACTCGCCATAGGGGGTGGGCAGCAGGGCTTCGCCCGCACGCTGTACCAGTCGCTCGTGACGCATGCGGTAGCGGATGAGGTCGGCAATGGTCATCATCTTCAGGCCATGTCGCTGGCAGAAATCGGTCAGTTGCGGCACCCGCGCCATGGTGCCGTCCTCGTTCATGATCTCGCAGATGATTCCCGCGGGAACCAGTCCTGCCAGCCGCGCCAAGTCCACGGCCGCCTCGGTCTGACCCGCCCGCACCAGCACCCCGCCCTTGCGCGCGCGCAGCGGAAAGACGTGCCCGGGACGCACCAACTCCTGCGGACGTGTCGCTGGATCGATGGCCACGCGAATGGTACGGCAGCGGTCGTAGGCAGAAATGCCCGTGGTCACTCCCTCGCGGGCGTCAATGGCTTCGCAGAAGGCGGTGCCGAACTGTGACGTGTTCTCGCTCGACATCGGCCCGATGCGAAGGTGCTCCAGCCGTTCTTCCGTCATGGCCAGGCAGACCAGTCCGCGGCCGTACTTGGCCATGAAGTTGATGGCCTCGGCCGTGACCTTTTCCGCGGCCAGGGTCAGGTCGCCTTCGTTTTCGCGGTCTTCGTCATCGACCACCACCACCATCCGCCCTTTGCGGATTTCATCGATGGCGGTCTCCACGTCGCAGAATGGGCTGGAGTTTGTCATGGAAGTCAGGACAATTCTAGCAAACCCGTGGAGACGCTCGATAACCGCCAACGGCCGAAGACCGAAGGCCGACGACTTCTTCTACGCTGTGGGCACAAAGATGCGAATGAGATAGAACGTCATGGCGGCCACCGACGCCGCCGCGGGGATGGTCAGCACCCACGCCCACACGATGCGCTCGGCCACGCCCCAACGCACCGCCGAGAGTCGGTGGGTCGCGCCCACGCCGATGATGGCTCCCGTGATGGTGTGCGTGGTGCTCACGGGAATGCCGGCCAGGGCGGTGCCGAACAGGGTAAGCGCGCCCGCAGTTTCGGCACAGAAGCCGCCCACCGGCCTCAGCTTGGTGATCTTCGATCCCATGGTGTGCACGATGCGCCAGCCGCCGAAGTACGTGCCCAGCGCGATAGCAGCATGAGCGGAAAGAATAATGGGCCAGTGATACCGTCCCCAATCGCCCTTCATCTGCTCGGCGCTCAGGATTCCGCCGGCATACAGCGCCCCGGCGATAATGCCCATGGTCTTCTGCGCGTCGTTGCCACCGTGCCCCAGGCTATAGGCGGCGGCCGACATCAGTTGCAGCCGCCGGAACCAGCGGTCCACCTGCCCCGGCGCCTTGCGGCGCATCAGCCAATACACCGCCACCATGAAGCTGAAACCTAGCACCAGTCCCATCATGGGCGCCAGCACGATGAAGATCAGCGTCTTGATCCAACCGTGCGGGATGATCACGCTGAACGCCTGGCCCCAGCCGCGCAGCAGGACGGCGCGCCCCAGGGCAGCGCCGGCGTAGCCGCCGATCAGGGCGTGCGACGACGAGGTCGGCAGCCCCCACCACCAGGTCAGCAAGTCCCACACGATCGCCCCGATCAGCCCCGAGAGCACCACAAACTGGCTCACGATGCTCAGGTCGATCATGCCCTTGCCGATGGTCTTGGCCACCGCTGTGCCCAGCAGAAAGGCAGCTACGAAGTTGAAAAAGGCGGCCCACAACACCGCCAGCCGGGGGGACAGCACGCGCGTGGAAACCACCGTCGCAATACTGTTGGCCGCGTCGTGGAAACCGTTGATGAAGTCAAACAACAGGGCGACGGCGACGGTGACGATGACCAGCAGCAGCCCCGTTTCCACCGGTTATCGGTCCTCGCGGGCGTTCACGCGCTTTTTACCATCACGCTTTCCAGCACGTTGGCCGCGTCCTCGGCCTTGTCGGTGGCGGACTCCAGCACCTCGTAGAGCTCTTTGAGCTTGATCAGCCGGATTGGGTCTCGCTCCTGGTCAAAGAGGTGGCCGATGGCCCTGCGACATACGCTGTCGGCTTCGTTTTCCAGGCGGTTGATCTCCACGCAGTGGGGCAGCACGTCGTTGTGTTTCTCCAACTTGATCACCGCCTGGCTGAGCTGTTCGCACTGCTCCACGATGATCTTGGCGAGAGTGACGGCTTCCAGGGGCGCATTGCCGATCTTGTATACCAGCAGGCGTTCTCCGGCGGCATCGATGAGGTCCAGCACGTCATCAATGGAGGAGGCCAGCTTGTGGATGTCCTCGCGGTCAAAGGGTGTGATGAAGGTCTGGTTCAGCTTGGTCATCAGGCTGTGGATCATTTCGTCGCCACGGTGCTCGATGTCCTTCAGCCTGTGCACCCGCCGTTCCAGGTCCTGGAAATCGCTCAGCAGCTCCGTCAGCAGGCGCGCCCCATCCAAAACGTTGGCGCACATCTCGGCAAACATCTGGAAGAACTTGGTTTCGCGCGGGATGAAGCGGACCATTCGAATGGGTCTCCTGGCTTTCGGCGGCCGCAGAGAAAAGCCAATAAATATCGCACCTCGTTCCAGAAGCGTCAAATAGGCGGACAGTGTGATCCTGGATCTCGGCAAGATCCGACGCGGCGAGCTGTGCAGCGCCCAAAAAAGAAACAGGCCGCCAGGCTGGCGGCCCGTTAAAACGGGGGAAAAGACTGCGCTTACAGGGTCGACTCGATCTCGAACCCCCAAGCCTGCAATAGCGGCTCCGGGATGTACTTCGAGTTCTTGTTCTTACGCGCCCACTCGCGCAGCCGCGTGGAGCGCACGTACTGGTCCGGTTGGAGCTTGAATTCCTTCACCACCAACTCGAAGGTCGTGGGAGTCGGAACCACCGGCCCAATCGGCTCAGGTTTGCCCCAGTTTGGATTTCCACGACGCCTTGCCATAATGAGTTCGTCCGCCTTTTGAGGGAGTTGGACAAAAAGGCCCTTGTTTCATTCGATTCCAATGGCCCCTATAAGGATTCACGGGCCTACCTACATGTACCTTCCCACCTGGACACACAAACCCTCAATGATAAACCCAGCCGGGAACCCCGGCAAAGGAATTATTCTCCCTGATTGTGGAAAATGGCCCCCATCCGCCTGCGCCCCGGTGCCATCTCAGTATGCCCCAAAAAGCAACCCTTTCCATTTCAGCAACTTAGGGTAACGTCCCTTGGCGGGCGGATCGGCCCCTCGCGGACAATAACCCTTGACCGCGTCTTGCGGCCTTTGCCAGTGCGGGGCAGCGTTTCCATCCCTGATCTTGGGGGTCGAGGGATGACGAATGGAACCGAGGCAAAAGGTATGGAGAGCGCGCGTGGGAGGTTCTGATGGCGCGGCTGCGGCTGGCTTGCGCACCCTAGAGTCGGATTAAGCTAAACTGGTCATTTGGAAGCTAGCAGTGCGAAGCCCGGGTGGCGAAACTGGCAGACGCACGGGACTTAAAATCCCGGGCCCCGGAAGGGGCGTGCGGGTTCAACTCCCGCCCCGGGCACCAGCTATCAGATCCCTCCCTGCACTCGGGATTTCGGCGGCGGACTACCGGCTCCTCTAGCTTTAGCTACTTCGCCTCACCCCCGCCCAAGCGCCTCAACCTAAAATTCTGGGCTGCGACGCTGCTAACGTACCTGTGACGTTTTCCATCCGATTATCCCAATGAAGCAACCCTATCGAGTTGCACTTGCTGTTGCCGCCGCAATTCTCCTGGCTGCGGCCGCGCACATTTGGCAAGACTCCTCCCAAGCGCCATCCGGTCAGCCGTCGCTAACCGATCTCACTCCCGCCAACTTTGACCAGTTCCGGCACGTCTTCAACGCCCATACTGATGCCGTCCGCATGGTGCTGCTGTTGTCGCCAACCTGAGGGACGTGCCTGCGGGGGGCCTCCGCAGTCCAGGACATTCTCGAACGGGAGCCGCGCCGCGATCTGAAAGTGTTCGTCATTAAGGGAGCCGGTACTCGCGTCGGACTGGGGACGCCCGGCGGGCAGCGCTCTGCGACGCATTAGCGATAGCAGGGCAGCGCAGTTCTGGGACAAGGACCACCTGTTCGCCAAGAAGCTCGCTGCCGACCTCGCAGCGAAATCCGCCCAACCAAAGCCACAGTGCTGCACCGCAAATGGCATTCTTTGGGATGTGGTTTTGGTCTACGGCCAGGATGCCCGCTGGGACGGATCGCTGCCTGCACCTTTGCTGATTGAAGGTCCAGTTGTCGACACTCCGAGGCGCATCGCCGGGCTCCTCGTGGGACCTTAGGTCAGTTGGCCGTCCTTCCCTTCAGCGCACGCAGCAGAAAAACCCGCGCCGGCAGCGGGTCGCGGAACTCGAAGATGGCAGAGACGCCCGCTTCCAGCGAGATTATTCCAAACCCTTTCGTCTGCGAAAATCAGCGACAACTGTGGTTACATCACGATGCTCGCCGTCAAGGGCATAATTGAGCTTCCGCATGTCTTCTTCAGTTATCTTTCCGGCGAGTTCGGCCAGTACAGAGCGAACCTCCTGACGGTTGAACGCCTCGCGACGCACGATTGGAACCGCATCGTAGGGCGGAAAATAGTGCTGATCGTCGTCGAGGACCACCAGATCGAGCGCCGCAATCAGCCCGTCAGTCGCAGCTCCCGCAACCAGATCCACCTGCTTGTCTTTCAAGGCACGATAGAGCAAACCGAGATCCATGATGCGCGGAGGTTGCGCGAATTGTAGGCCGTATGTCTTGACAAGACCCGCGTAGCCATCAGGGCGCTCCATAAATTCGTAGCCGAACCCCGCTCGCCATTGCCGACTGTACGCAGCAGCCTGGGAAATCGTGCGGATTTGTAGGCGGCGTGCATCTTCTCCCCGAATTACGATGGCAAAAGTGTTGTTGAATCCGAGAGGTTCACCCACCACCAAACCAAATCTCTGAGCGTAGCCGTCTTTGACGCGTCGGTAGACATCGCTGTGATCGCGGGATGGTTCTTCGTTCAGGATTGCCGTAAGGGCGGTGCCGGTATATTCGACGTACATATCGATGCGACCCGCGAGCAGCGCCTGATGACAGATGTAAGTGCCCGCCAGATAGAATCGGCGCTCCACGGGAGAACGGCCTTTACGCTCAATCTGCTGTGCGATCAGTTCGCCAAGGACGAGTTGTTCGGTAAAGTTCTTGGAACCGATGACAATTCGGTTGCCGTGCCCTGGCCGGCAAGAAATTGAGAGCAGAGCTGAAAGGCACAGGACTGCGAGCCCTCGCCATAAAGTCATGTGCGTGCCGTTCGCAGGTAGGACTCGGCAATTCCCAACCCGATGTCCGCGGACAAGGCCAGGATTGCTGCTGGTACAGCACCGGCCAGAATGACGGAATCGTTCACCATGGCGAGCCCCCGAAAGATGAACTCGCCTAGGCCGCCCGCACCGATGGCGGCCGCGATGGTTGCAACGCCAATCGAGATTACGGTCGCGGTGCGAATCCCCGCAAGGATGACGCTGGCAGCCAGTGGCAGCTCAACCTGAAACAGGACTTGGCCGTCTGTGAGCCCCATCGCCTCAGCAGCTTCGCGGACGGCAGGATCAACGCCCTTGATGCCAACCAAAGTATTGCGCACGATCGGCAGCAGGGCGTAGAGCGTCAACGCAGTAATGGCGATGCGGTCTGCACGCTGTCCCAACCATGGCGCCGCCAACAAGAACCCGAACAAGGCAAGGCTAGGGATGGTCTGGATCACGTTGGTGGTTCCCAACACCGGGCTGCTCAGGTACGGTTTTCGGCTCAGAAGCACGCCCAAGGGGACGCCGATCAATATCGCAAGAGCGATCGAGATACCGACCAACCAGATGTGCTCCAGAGCGAGCGTCAGAACTTCAGCACGATGTGCCACCATGAATGTCAGCATCAGAAGCCCCTTCCATGCGGATTGCTATCTCGCCACTGGCGCGCAAATACTCGCTGACGCGCGGGTCACGACTGCGGAGGAACTCGGCCGGAGAATGGCAAGCGGTCAATCTTCCCGAGTCCATAATTCCGATCCGCGTGCCCAGCAGCAATGCTTCCCGCAAGTCATGCGTGACCAGGACCACGGTTTTCCTGAGTTTTTCCTGCAGAGACTTGAATTGCCGCTGAAGTTCGGCGCGGACAATTGGATCGAGCGCCCCAAACGGCTCGTCCATCAGGAGGATGGGCGGATCGCCTGCGAGCGCGCGCGCAACGCCTACGCGCTGGCGCTGCCCGCCGGACAACTGGTGGGGATAGCGCGCACGAAACTCTGCTGGATCGAGGTCCACCAGACGGAGCATTTCGTCGACGCGTTCGCTGATCTCGCTGTCCTGTTTGCCCTGAAGTTTGGGTATCAGCCCCACGTTTTTCGCAACCGTGTAATGGGGAAACAGGCCTCCTTCTTGAAGGACGTAGCCCATTCGTCGCCGCAAAGAGATCGGATCCGACTCCCGGGCAAGTCGTCCTTCCACGCGAATCTCACCGGCATTTTCAGTGAGTAGGCGGTTGATCAATCTCAGGACCGTGGTTTTGCCAGAGCCGCTCCGCCCCAGTAAGACGAATGTCTCCCCTTCGTGGATCGTGAGGTCAAAGTTGGAGAGAACGGGCTTGCCCTCTGCGGTTTGATACTCGACCTTGCAAAAACTGATGAGGGGCGGGCGTGCCTGCCCAGCAGTTGCGGTTTCCGTCATAACTGGTGCGCCCCTTTTTGCGGGATGACGGCCTTGATTTTACAAGTGAGGGAACTTGTCGCATACTGCGCGACCGTGCTTACAACGACAGCTTGCGTTGACGTCTTTCGGTCGAGGCGATAGGATTCGCAACGCTTGGTACCTCTGAAGGCTGTGTGGGCCAAGGAGGCAAGGTCTGTGCTCCGGCACGTGCCTTTCGGGAACGATGGAACTAAGCGACACCATCAACTCGCTTTTGAAGCACAAGGGCCGCGACGTCTGGTCGGTGACTCCAGCGACTTCCGTCTATGAAGCCATAGAAAAGATGGCCGAGAGGCAGGTTGGGGCATTGCTGGTTCTCTCCGACGACAAGCTCGTGGGGATCATCTCCGAACGAGACTATGCCCGCAAAGTCATTCTGAAGGGAAGGTCCTCTAAGGAAACCCTGGTTGCAGAAATCATGAGCAGTCCAGTAATTTTCGCGACTTCGAAGCATACCGTAGGCGAATGCATGTTAATCATGACCAACCACCGCATACGTCACCTGCCGGTGGTGGAAAATGAGAGGGTGCTGGGCGTCCTTTCCATCGGTGATCTCGTGAAGTGGATCATATCGGCTCAAGAGGAAACCATTCACCACCTGAAGACCTACATCAGCACAAAATACCCGGGGTGAGAAGCGGCCGTTCTACTGAGGGTGTCGGGGAAGCTTGGCGGCCAACTCGGGAGCCCTACGACTTTAGGACAGCGAACAACTTCGTAAGACTGTCCCTGGCGTCGCCAAAGAGCATCATGCATTTCGGGTTGTAATAGAGTTCATTGTCCACGCCCGCAAAGCCCGGACGCATGCTGCGCTTGAGCACAATTATGGATTTGGCGCGCTCGACTTCGATGATGGGCATTCCATAGAGCGGGCTGCTCTTATTGTTCTTGGCTGCGGGATTGGTGACATCGTTGGCCCCCACCACCAACGCCACGTCCGCTTGCGGCAAATACGGATTAATCTGCTCCATCTCGTAGAGCTGATCGTAGGGAACGTCAGCCTCAGCCAGTAGCACGTTCATGTGTCCGGGCATGCGGCCGGCCACGGGGTGGATAGCATATTTCACGTCTATTCCGCGTTTGGTGAGCAGGTTGGCCAACTGGCTGACCCCGTGCTGCGCCTGCGCCACCGCCATTCCGTATCCCGGCACAATGACTACCGACCGCGCTCCGTCGAACAGAGCTGGCAGCTCTTCCGGCGCGATGCTGCGTACGGTTCCTTTTGCTTCTGCCCCCGGTCCGACCTCTTCTTTTTCGATCTTGCCGAAAGCACCGAATAGAACGTTTATCGCCGATCGGTTCATGGCCCTGCACATCAAGAGCGAAAGAAGAAAACCAGAGGTGCCGTCGAGCGACCCGGTGATGATCTGGATCTTGTTCATCAGGACAAAGCCCATGGACGCATCCGCCAACCCCGCATAGGAGTTCAGCAGAGATATGACGACGGGCATGTCGGCGGCTCCGATGGGAACCACCAGCAGGAAGCCGAACAGCAAAGCCAAGCCCACCATGATGTAGAACA
>DASYTX010000099.1:0-2791 GCA_036001865.1 Terriglobales bacterium | reverse complement strand
AATCTTTGTCGGTGGAAGCAATCTAATCTTCGGGCTGCGTGCCGGTCCTCTGAGCCGCAGGATCGGCGCGCCGGTCGTGAACTATGGTCTCCACGCGGGCATTGGCATTGATGTCATTGCTGCCCGGGCAAGCGATCTCATCGGTCCGGGCGACCTGGTCGTGCTTGCCACCGAAGCCCTTCACGATCCGCTGGCCCAGTTTCACAGTCCCCTCCGCGCGAAATTCCTCAACTACGTCGCTGGAAAGCGGCCGTTATACAGCCTTGCTTTGGCGCGCAAAAGCTGCGCATCGCTGCGTCAGACGTTGCATAATCGTGTCATGTCGCTGAACCGGCACCGGCCATCATCCGCGAATGAGCCCACGAGCGTCTATTCGCTTGAGGCCATTGGCCTTGATGGTTCCTTGTACTTCCCGCGTCCTGTGGCAGGCAACCTCTTTGTCAGTCGCATCACCGGCGGCTGGACGGACGCCGATTTAGCCCGCAGCACGGCCACCCGCGCCTTGGAATTACTCCGAGAAAAATGTCGTCAGCGGAGGGCCACATTAGCAGTTATGCCACCGTTCCGCCTGGCAGCACCTGGTGCCGACCTGTCCTTGCTCCTCGAGTGCGAGCGCCGCTGGTTGGCGCTGGCAGGTGAGCGCGGTGCCATACAACTTCTTGGCCCGGGTGAAAGCCTGCTTGAACCTCACTTCGGCTTCGACAGTGAGTATCATCTTAACGATGCCGGCGTAGCGATCATGGAAACCAGGCTCGCGGGCGCCCTGACATCGGTTCTCGCCGGACCTGAATCCGGTGCCTCCATTCCCTGAGTCATCGGGCCTGTGTTTCCTTGGCCCACGCCGCTGGGCAATTCTCAGACCTGGCAAGCAATCATACTAATTCACAGGCATCCCATAAGGGGCAAAATCTGACGATTTCCCTTCGTTTTCCGAAGGAATTTTGCCGTCCGTCTGGAAACGAGATTTTGAGTTTTTCACCTGATCAGGGCCCATCGCTGGATGGAACGCATTGCTCTTCCGTGTCTGCTGTCCCATAGTCTCATCGGAATCCCAGAAAGTAGGCTTGTTCTGGTTGCGCTAGGTTCCGGAAGCTGCCTGGTGCTGTCCCATAGCTGCCCAGTAACTTGAGCAGATCGAACTTTTCCCACAATACAGCCCGCAAAATTGTGAACAGTCGCGTGAAACTATGCGCCCACCTGGAGAGGTAACTCAGGTAACGCAATAGCACATAGACCAACAGTGCCATCCATACCTGCCACCGTACGGCGTTAGCGTTGTGGCCTAGGAAATCGGCCAACTGCAGCGTCTGCTTGATCTGTTTGAAAAACACTTCGATCTCCCACCGGCACCGATACAGATCGGCGACCGTACGGGGACTCCAGTCCAGGTTGTTGGTTAGAAACGTCATCACCCGCTCCTCCCCATCGATTTCCACAACCGCCACGATTCGCCGCATCACTTCAGGAGCGGCTTTGTCGGGCTCACTCAGTTGGATGATTTCGTCCCGCAGCACCTTCTTGTCTTTGGATCGAGGCATTTTCTTGACCACGTCGTAGGCCATGTTGTCCTTGGCGCGAGTGACCCAAAACACCCCGCGCCGATCCAAATCACCTAAATGTCCGAAGTCCACATAACCCTTGTCAAATAAGGCGATTTCACCACTCTTGAGATCGGCGCACAGTTCCCGTGCGCGTTTGTTGTCGTGCTCCGCGGCGGTGTCGACGATCACGAATCCAGGCAGTAAGCTCTGCAGGTTTAAGCGCATATGGGTCTTGGCGGCTGCCTTGCGCCGGCGGTGCTTGGCCCAGTCCATGCAGTTGGCCACCAGTTCCAGGGTCGTGCTGTCAATGACGTGGATGGGCATCTTGAAGCGAAAGGCCGGCCCGCGTCTTTTGCCCCTGGCAAAGCCCGGCGACTGTTGCTTCAAATGATCCAATTGCCGCCAGAACAGTTTCTCCGCCATCTCGGCGGGTCGCTCTCGGTTGGCGTGAGACAACCCGTTGCGACTGGGTGGAGTCGCTCCGCGAATAGTCGAGAGCGCTCCGGAATGCAGTTGGAGCGAGTCGCATAAGTCGTTGAGACCAATGCAATGGGTCAGTTGCGCATCCAGCAGGCTAACGGTGTGGCTCCAGGGGCTGAAAGTGCGCGACCTATCCTCCACGCCCGTTTCCCGTGCGATCTTTGAGACTTCGTGCTCTGGAATCAGATTGCAAATCTGGCGCAAAATGTTAAACCGGCAACGTGTTGGTTTGATGGTTTTTTTGTTTTTCACCCCTGCCGTGTGGCAGGTTTAAAACGTCAAGCCAACACTTTTTCATTTTCTGTGGGATGGCTGTGGTCACCTTCCAAAACCCAGACCGGCGCGTAACTCTTGGCCAGTGCATTGAAGCACTGTGCAATTGCGTCCGCGCAGCATGATAGCCGCGTTGTTTGAGGCGGAGAACCGCCGCGAATTTCTGCGAGTCGTTTCGCCACACTTGTCCATCGACTCCCGGCGTGGCGTGTCCCTTGTTACTGCTCACTCGGTGGACGGCCAATAACTTGGCCGCGCGCGAGTGGGTTAGCATCCACTGCAAGGCTCGCGCCCGGCCGTGGTCGTTTGCTCTGATGGCCTTGGCAATACGCATCTGCAGCCGTTTGACCGAAGCCCGCAAGAAGTCCCATGCGAGGGACTCCCAGGCGGTGCTTTGACCGGAGGACGCACCAGTTGATCCCGAAAGATCCACCGTCATTTGCATCTCCTCCTACATCGGTTCTGCCCATTCTCTTGCCAAGAAAGACCCGATCGAC
>DASYTX010000098.1:0-4981 GCA_036001865.1 Terriglobales bacterium | reverse complement strand
CGGCTGAGATGTAGCGCTTCATTGCATTCTCCACTTTGAAGGTCTCATTCCGGGGCACATATCATACGCGCGGCCGAGGGACCGCGCCATTACCGCACCAGAAACTGAGATGTTGGATGCACACCGTTCGACCCGCGCGGTTGCGCTACGTCCGTGCGTTCGGCCCTGCGACCCCCGTCCGGCAGCAGCATCCAACTATGTTAGGCTTTTGAAAGCACCAGCCCATTTTGCGGTAAGGAATAGTCTTGCTCAACACCGTCTTAGCCAAAGTTTTCGGCACCAAAAACGAGCGCGAACTCAAGCGCATCCAGCCGGTCGTCGAGAAGATCAACGCCCTCGAGCCCGAGATGCAGCGGCTCAGCGACGGCGACCTGCGCGCCAAGACCGACCAGTTCCGTGCCCGCATTGCCGAACGCCTGGCGAAACTCCCCGACGAGCCCGACGCTGAACCTGACCGCCTGAAGCAGCTTGAATCCGAGCGCGATGCCGCTCTCAAAGAAGTCCTGAACGAGCTGCTGCCCGAAGCTTTCGCCGTGGTGCGCGAAGTCGGCCGCCGCACCCTGAACATGCGTCACTTCGACGTGCAGTTGATTGGCGGCGCTGTCCTGCACGAAGGCAAGATCGCCGAGATGAAGACTGGCGAGGGCAAGACGCTGGTGGCCACCCTCCCCGTATATCTCAACGCGCTCGCCGGGCGCGGCGTCCACGTGGTGACAGTCAACGATTATCTGGCCAAGCGCGATTCGGAGTGGATGGGCAAGATCTACCGCTTCCTCGGCCTGAGCGTGGGCGTAATCGTGCACGAGATGGACGACGCCCAGCGCCGCGAGGCCTATTCGAGTTCGGTCACTTACGGAACAAACAACGAGTTCGGTTTCGACTACCTGCGCGACAATATGAAGTTCGACCTCGCCGAGTGCGTGCAGCGCGGCCACAATTTCGGCATCGTGGACGAAGTCGACTCCATCCTGATCGACGAAGCTCGCACCCCGCTCATCATCTCCGGCGCCAGCGAGGAATCCACCGACAAGTATTACCGCGTCAACCGCATCATCCCGAAACTGGAGCGTGGTGAGGAGATCAACAAAGGCCAGGGCGAAAAGGAATTGACCGGCGACTACGTGGTGGACGAGAAGCACAAGACCATCACCGTCAGCGACCGGGGCTGGGAGAAAGTAGAGAAGCTGCTGGGCATCGGCAACATTGCCGACCCGGAAAACTGGGCGCTCAAGCACCACGTCGATACCGCCATCAAGGCGCACGCCCTCTACCGCCGCGACGTGGAGTACGTGGTCAAGGACGGCGAAGTGCTGATCGTGGACGAGTTCACCGGGCGGCTGATGCCGGGGCGCCGCTGGTCCGACGGCCTGCACCAGGCCATCGAGGCAAAGGAAAACGTCAAGATCGAGCGCGAGAACCAGACCCTGGCGACCATCACCTTCCAGAACTACTTCCGCATGTACAAGAAGCTGGCCGGCATGACCGGTACGGCGGAAACCGAGGCCGCCGAATTCGACAAGATTTACAAGCTGGAAGTGGTCGTGATTCCCACCAACCAGCCGCTGCTGCGCACCGAATTCGCCGACGTTGTCTATCGCACCGAGCGCGAAAAGTACGTGGCGGTGGCCGAGGAGATCCAGAAGCTCAACGAAAAGGCGCAGCCGGTGCTGGTGGGCACGACCTCGGTGGAAAAATCAGAGCGGCTCTCGGAACTGCTACGCAAGCGCGGCACCAGTCATGTGGTGCTCAACGCCAAGTACCACGAGCGCGAGGCCGAGATTGTGGCGCAAGCCGGACGCAAGGGCGTGATCACCATCGCCACCAACATGGCCGGGCGCGGCACCGACATCCTGCTGGGCGGCAACCCCGAATTCATGACCAAGCAGGAGATCGTCAAAAAAGGATGGGCACAGCCGCTGAAGCCGGCCGAAGGGAAGATCGGCGAATCCAATGTCGCTCCGGGGCACATCGCCTTCTACTACCTGGGGACCGAGTTCCAGGTGCCGACCGAGAAGTGGGATGAGGTCTTTGCAAAGTACAAGGCGGAAACCGACGCCGAACACGACGAAGTGGTGAGGTTAGGCGGGCTGCACATCCTGGGCACGGAGCGTCACGAAGCGCGGCGCATTGATAACCAGCTCCGCGGGCGCGCCGGGCGCCAGGGCGATCCCGGCTCCTCCCGGTTCTACCTGTCGCTCGAAGACGATCTGATGCGCATTTTTGCCCGCGAATGGGTCTCCGGCCTGCTGCAGCGGTTGGGCATGGAAGAGGGTGTGCCGATCGAGTCGCGCCTCATCACCCGGCGCATCGAGGCTGCCCAGAGGGCGGTCGAGGCGCAGAACTTCGAAGCCCGCAAGCACCTGCTCGAGTACGACGACGTTATGAACAAGCAGCGGGAGGCGGTGTACGGCCTGCGCCGCCAACTGCTGGAAGGTGTCGATCAGAAGGACCTGATCCTGGAAGACTATGTCGCCGGCATCCTCGGCGAGCTGCTCGAGCAGTACGTTCCCAAGGACGCGCATCCCGAGGAGTGGGACATCACCGGACTGAAAGACCAGGTCTTCACCCGATTCGGCGTGGACTTTCTGGCCGAAGGCGTCAAGGCCGACCAGCTCAACCGTCAGGAACTGGGCGACGCCATCTTCGAGAAGCTCAAGGAACGGTACGAAGCAAAAGAGCGGCTCATTGGCGCCGACGCCATGCGCTATCACGAGCGCCTGATCATGCTGAGCGTGCTCGATTCGCAGTGGAAAGACCACCTGCTCAGCATGGACCACCTGAAGGAAGGTATCGGGCTGCGCGGCTATGGCCAGCACGATCCTCTGGTGGAATACAAGCGCGAGTCCTTCCAGATGTTTGAGGACATGATGCAGCGCTTCCAGGAAGAGACCGTGCGCTACCTCTATCTCATGCAGATAGTGGAGCGGGGCGCGCCGCCTGTCGAAGCTGAAGCCCCGGCCTCAGGGGACGGTCATGGTCGCCGCCGCGCTACTTCTATCGATGAGATCGAGGAACAGTTCCAGCGCCGCAAGCGTCGCGAGCTGGAACAGGCGCGCCTGGCCGGCTCCGGCGACCACCAGCCGGTGCAGCAAGTAGTGCGCTCCGGCGCCAAGATCGGCCGCAACGATCCCTGCCCCTGCGGTTCCGGCAAAAAGTACAAGAAGTGCTGCGGCGTGGCGGCATAGCGACCGCGCGCCGTGTAGCGCGCTCGCCCTCGAGCGCGAGATCTATCCGTTGAAGCGGACAATGATCGGCGGCGATCTACCGCCAATTCTTCACCCTCGGCCAAATAGCCTCCAGCGTCTGCTTCAATCCCCGGCAGACGTACAGCCGCTGGCGTTGTTCCCAAGGCATGGCCAACGGGTGACTTTCGACCGGGCCCGCGTCCTCCAGCGACCGGCACAGCTCAGGCAATAAGCCTGGTCCATCGTCCATCACAATCAGTACGTCCCCGCGCCACCCGTGCGTACCCCACAGGAAATAATTCTGATGTCCGCTCAAGGGAGCACCGGCAAGGCCAGCGGCAGAATGGGGACAGTGCTGACGGCCAGCAGCGCCACATACGCCCAGCGAATCCAGTGGCGACGTTGCGTTACCATCTCCAACCACACCGCGCCTCCCGCGATGAGCACCACGTACACGCTGGCGAGGTAGTAAGCCTTTCCCTTCAGCACGACAAAAATGACGAACAGCGCCACGTAGGCCAATGCGAACACGCGCCACCGCCGCCCTTCGCGTCCGAACAGGAACCATCCCACGCCAGCCAGCCATAGCGGCGCGCCCAGCGGATGCATCATGAGGATCTGATTAAGGAAGTACGTGAGCGGCCCCAGCACGATATTTTTGTGACTGTTCTTGACGTTGCGCAGCAGCTCCAGCGTGGCCCAGTCATGTCGTATCTGCCACACCAGGTTCGGCAGAAATACGAGGAAGGCGACCAGCCCTGCCAATGCAAACCACCGGTTCCACAGCAGCCGGCGCTGCGGCGTCAGCAGCAGGGCCAGGATGACCGCGAAGCCGAAGAACACAGTCGAATGCTTGCTCTGCAGGCCTAGCCCTGCCAGCAGCCCGAACCACGGCCACAGCTCCGGCTCCTCGCGCCGGATGATGCGCACCAACACGTAGGACGCTGCGGCCCAGAACAGCGGCTCCACCGTGTCTGTGGCCAGTTTTCCCTGGCTGCCGAGATAGTGGGGAGCCGCCAGCACCCCGACGCACGCCAGCGCTTGCGCGAAGCGCCTGCCGCCAAGCTCGCGGGCCGTCAAGCCGGCCATCGCCACTGTGAGCGCGCCCGCGACGGCAGCAAAGAAGCGCACACCGAACGCGGTCGTGCCGAACAGAGCCGTTCCCATGCGCGCCAGCAGTGGCACCAACGGCGGCTGGTCCACGTATCCCCAGTCCAGCCGCCATCCACAGACGATGAAATACAGCTCGTCGCGGAAGATGCCATAGCCGCTGGCGGCAAACAGGTGCAGGAGTAGCTTGAAGGTTGCAAGGTACAGCACGATTGCCGTACCGCTGGTGAACTTGTTGGGGAGCGTGGCGGGAGCCGCGGGCGACAAGTCAGGAGAGGTTGTGATGGTCATGCCTGGCTGCACCGCCGCGGTTAGCGCTGGGTGCGCAGGTTAGACGCCCGCACGTCGGCAAACGTTAGATTGCGCGCCGTGCTGCCGGTGCGGCGTTTCCAATGCGCGAACATCTCCGCGTAGGACTGGGTGATGTAGCGCCGGCGGGCGATGCCCAGTTGCTTGGCGGTGCGGTCGATCCAGCGCGGCGGGCCTTCGATCTCGGCGACGTGGCCGATGGGTGTCTCGTCCAAGACCACGTGTCCCTGCTCGTCGCTCCACTCGCTGCGGAATTTCTCGTACACGAAGCTGGGCTCGAAGCCGAGGGCGCGCAGAACATTACTCATACCGTTGCCGTTGTCGACCGCTGTCTCACTCTCCACTCGTATCTTGTGACGGCCGGCGGTGCCGCGCGA
>DASYTX010000097.1:0-3799 GCA_036001865.1 Terriglobales bacterium | reverse complement strand
TCGGCGCCGGCAGCGATAGCGGCGAAGAGCTTGTCGGCCTCATAAATGGGCGAAGACAGGTCGGCATCGCTGAACATCTGCACGTCGCCGCGCGCTTCCATCATGCCGTGGCGCACGCTGTAGCCCTTGCCGCGGTTGCCGGGGTTTTCCACCAGGCGCACCATAGGGGTTTGGCGCACGAAGCGGCGGACCACTTCCGCGGTGTCATCGCGGGAACCGTCGTTGACCACGATGACCTCGGCTGTCCACTGCCGCTCGGCGATGTGGGCCAGCACTTTCTCTAGCGTGGCGCCGATGCGCTGGCTCTCGTTGTAGACGGGAATGACGATGCTATACGTATGCGTCTCCATCAGGAGCTTAAACGCACGTACATTCTAGGGCGTTGGCAGGTGCTCGGGACAGGACAATCGGGGGAATGAGTCTGCCGCCTCGACTCAGGCGGCTTGCCGCCTGGCTCGCAACATAGCGAAGAATTCACGCACCAGTTCCCGGTCCCAAAGCCCAGCCTGGGCTTCTTCGATCATGGTGCGCTCGGAATCCTCGTGGGAAAGTGCGGGCTTGTAGGGACGCTCGGTGCGCAATGCGTCGTACACGTCAACCACTTGCAGGATGCGGGCCAGCAGAGGGATGTCATGGCCGCGCAAACCATCGGGGTAGCCGGTGCCGTTCCAGTGCTCGTGGTGATTGCGGATGATGGGCAGGACCTTGCGCAGCGACTTCAGCGGCTTGCAGATGTTCTCCCCGATGATCGGGTGCTGCTTCATGATCTCCCACTCCTGCGGCGTCAGGTTGGAACCTTTCTTGAGGATCTCATCCGGGATGCGGATCTTGCCGACATCGTGCAGCACGCCGCCGCGTTTGAGCGCAACGACGGATTCCTCGTCCAACCCAAGGTGCCGTCCCAGCTCGCTGGCATAGCGGGAGAGCCGGTCGCAATGGCCTTCGGTATAAGGATCGCGGGCCTCCACCCCCAGCGCGAATGAGAACAGCACCGTCTCCACGTTCTCCAGCTCGTCGGTGAACTCCTTGAGCTTGAGCAGGGAGTTGGCCCGGGCAAACAGCTCCTCGGGAAAGATGGGCTTGTTGAGGAAGTCGTCGGCGCCGGCTTCGATGCCTCGGATCTTGTCCTCGCGGTCGGTCAGCCCGGTGATCATTACCACGGGGATGAGGCGGGTCTGTGGGTCTTGTTTCAGCTCGCGGCAGAGTTCATAGCCCGACTTGCCCGGCATGATGACGTCCAGCAGGATGAGGTCGGGCGGCTGGCTGTGAATCAGGTCTTGCGCTTCCTCCGCGGTAGCAGCGCTGAGGACTTCATAGCCGCGCGAGCCCAGCAGTTCACGCATGAGCACAACATTGTCCTGGTTGTCGTCGACCACCAGGATGCGCTGGCCGCGGCGGCGGGGGACTTCATTCACAGCGTTGTGAGACTGTGCAGCTCTGCTCCGAGGTTGCATGCGGCTAAAGCTGGCTAATTCTAAGGCAAATCTCAATCCGGGACGGGCTACCGGCCTGGTAACCGCAAATTATTTTCCCGAAGGTAAGTTCCCGAATGGGCTTGTTTGCCGCAGATAGCGCGACGTATTAGGCTAGCGGCATGCGCCGAATCGCCGTCGTGCTGCTTGCCGTGACGCTGGCCAATGTCGCCGCCGCACGGCAGCAGGCCATCACCTTCGGCAAGTGGCTCCCGGTGAAGTGGTTCGTCGGCCCCGCGGAAGACAAGACGCTGGACCTGCAGGTGCGTGCCCTTTACGTCGGAGGCAGCCCGCGCGATTTCACTATCGGCGAGCCGCGCGACATCACCGATCGCCTGTTCGTGGTGCGCCGCGCCTATCGCATCAACGACCGCCTGCCGGAAGATCCCAAGAAAGTTCCCAAGTGGAAATGGCAGCGTGGTGGATGGCTGCTGGTGGACCGGCAGAGCGGGCGCGTCACCGAGCTGAAGCTGCCCAACTTCGATCCTTTTTACTCAACCGCTAGCTGGTATCGGGATTACGTGGCCTACTGCGGCCTCTCCGACGATGCCGAGAAGCTGTACGCCATCGTGGCGCGGATCGGCGACCGGCAGCCGGTGGTGCGCAAGGAACTCGGGCCCGCCAAGGGAGCCGAGATGCCCGACTCGGAGTGTGATGCGCCCACCTGGCAGCGTCCGCCGGTGCGCGTCACCTTCACTCCCAAGGGCGGCCAGCCAGTGACCTTCGCCATCCGCGGCCGCGCTGGCGATGTGCTCGCGCCGCAAGCCGAGCCACCGGAAAAGCCTGGAGACTCCAGCGCGGCGCCGGAGCAATCGCGATAGCCGCGCGGCTGCACGATGAACCTATTTCAGAAAATGAAATCCCTTCACAATCGCGTTAAGGGCTGCACGAATCTTCTTTTGGCTGGCCTTGGTGAAATGCTTAACTCGCCCGCTCTCGTAATCCTCCTTCTCATACCCACTACTCGCGATTGACCAGGCGGCGCCCAACTCGTAGCACTTGCCGTGGTGGAACGTCCTGAAAAGCTGCACCTGGTCGCTGGTGCCACCGGCCGCTCCCCAAAAAGACACGGTTGCGAATTTGACCCCGTTGATGCGAACGGCTGACACAGGCTCCTGCTCATAGGTACGGAACGCAAGGCAATCGGCTTCGGTGATGACCGCCTGCGCGGTGCTGCCGTTGTCGAGAAGCTGAACTGGGTTCTCAACCCAGAACGTTGCACCCGCAAAATCGGACCCCGCGTACTGGCTGGGATCATAGGTAAGACACACAATGTAGTCGGAACAGAGTCTGGCGTGGTGATGTTCCGGGTCAGTGTGGAGGTTGAACGATGAAGGATACGAGAAGGAAAAAACACCATCAGGGCTCGTGTAAGTTTTCTTCCCGGTCTGCGCCCAACCGGCAAGCGCGACCAACAGTGTCACCGAGAGCGCCAGCCCTCGTTTCATCTCAAACCCTACGACATTCTACGATTTCGTAGTGCCGGCGTCCCGCCGGCTGTCGCGGCGGCATCCTGCCGCCGCTCACTTCGGCTATCATTCTTGTCATTCCGAAGGGGCTTCAGCCCCGAGGAATCTCGGTTTTGCTAGCCCCTAACTATGAAATCCCTCGATGAATACCTGAAGGACGCCGAGCAGGCCCACGGCCACCTTTGCGCCGGACAGGTGCTGGGCGTGCGCCTGGCCATGCTGGGTCTGGAGAAACTGGGCATCGACGATCCCCGCGGCAAAGACCGCAAGCGCCTGGTCACCTTTGTCGAAATCGACCGCTGTGCCACCGACGCCGTGGCCGTGGTCACAGGCTGCCGCCTGGGCAAGCGCGCCCTGAAGTTCCGCGACTGGGGCAAGGTGGCGGCCACCTTCGTGGATGTCACTAGCGGCAAGGCCGTGCGTGTCGCGGCAAAAGAGTCTTCCAAGGCTCTGGCCCGGACCATGCACCCGGAACTCGCCGACAAGAACCAGCAGCAGATGCTCGCCTATCGCGAGATGGGCGAAGCCGATCTGTTCGACGTGCAGTGGGTCGCCGTCGAGCTGCCCCCCGAAGAGTTTCCCGGATACAAAGGCGAGCGCGTGGTCTGCGACGAGTGCGGCGAAGGCATCAACTTCCGCCGCGAAGTCCGCAAGGACGGCCAAGTCCTCTGCCGCGCCTGCGCCGGGGAAACATATTACCGGCCCCTCTGATTTCAGGCGGCGCTCCGCCGACGGTGCCGTTCAGCATGCGCTGGTTCATGGAACCGCACGTCTTCGACCGCGGTACCCCCCGGCCGGCTGCTCCGGTCGTTGAAAACAAACGACTTGGCTGGGTATTTCGTGTAAATACCTTTAGAT
>DASYTX010000096.1:0-60176 GCA_036001865.1 Terriglobales bacterium | reverse complement strand
TCCCAGAACAGCTCCTGCAGGTCCTGCACCCACTCAAAATAGGAGACGGTCACGCCGCCGGCATTGGCCAGGATGTCGGGCAATACCATGATCCCTTTTTCGCGAAGGACGGCATCGGCGCCGGGCGTGGTAGGGCCGTTGGCGGCCTCGGCCACGATACGGGCGCGCACATGGTCAGCGTTGGCCAAAGTGATCTGGTTCTCCAGGGCCGCGGGGATGAGAATGTCACACTCGACTTCCAGCACAGCCTCGCTGCTGAGCGGCGTGGTGCCGGGAAAGCTCTCAACTGATCCGGTGCGATGCTTGTGTGCCAGCAAGGCAGGGATGTCCATCCCCGAGCGGTTCAAAATGCCGCCGCTGGAATCGCTGACTGCCACGACGCGGGCCCCGTGCCGGTGCAGCAATTCCGCCGCAATGCTGCCCGCGTTACCGAAGCCCTGGATGGCAACGGTCGCTTTGGCCAAATCGATGCCGAGCACCTTGCAGGCCGAACGCACGACGAAGAAGCAGCCGCGGGCGGTGGCTTCGTTGCGCCCGAACGATCCGCCGAGAAACGTGGGCTTGCCGGTCACCACGCCGGGCGAGCTTTGCCAGTGGGTCATGCTGTAAGTGTCCATGATCCACGCCATGATCTGGGAGTCTGTATAGACGTCGGGCGCGGGAATGTCCACCGCGGGGCCGATGATGGGCGAGATTTCGTAGGCGTAGCGGCGGGTCAGCCGCTCCAGTTCGGTTTTCGACAGATGCTTGGGATCGCAGACGATACCGCCCTTGGCGCCGCCGAAGGGGAGGTTCACGGTGGCGCACTTCCACGTCATCCATGACGCCAGTGCGCATACTTCGTCGAAGGTGACGTTGGGATGGTAGCGGATGCCGCCCTTGCACGGCCCCCGCGCCGCGCTGTGCTGCACGCGGAAGGCCTCGAACACGCGAATAGAGCCGTTGTCCATCTTCACCGGCAACGTCAGCGAAAGCGCGCGGCGTGGCCGGCGCAGCACTTCACGAAGCCCAGGGTCGAGATTCATTTTATCCGCTGCGGTGTCGAACTGGTGGAGAGCGATGCGGAAGGGGTTTAGATCCTCATCCTGCTGAGTGGCAACATGAAGAGCTGCCATGAAGGAGGTCTCCTTGTTTGATTTTTCGAAGTCCCGCCAAAAACCCGAAAAAAGCTGCACGAGCAGCTGGTACAACAGTCTAGGCGCGCTTGGCGGCTTCCGGCGACGCCTTCTTCTCCGAAGGCTTGGCGAACACGATCTCGGCCACCAGCAACAGGGCACCGACGACGATGGCGCTATCGGCCACGTTAAATGCCGGCCAGTGGTAGCCGGCGATGCTGAAGTCGAGGAAATCCACCACGTGGCCGTCCGCCAAGCGGTCCCACAAATTGCCCACCGCCCCGCCCAGGATCAGGGCCAGGCCGAAGCCGGTAATGCTTACGGTATGACTGTTCTTCCAGAGCAGGGCCGAGACCACCACCAGCGCCACCAGCGAGAACAGGATCAGCACGGCCACTTTCCACTCCGAAGGCGAGTCGGAGAACAGGCCGAAGGCGGCCCCACGGTTCTCAACGTGGGTGAGGCGGAAGAACCCGGGCACGATGCTGATGCTCTCGTGCAGGGCGATACGCTCAGCAACCAGCCACTTGCTCAGCCGGTCGAGCAGCAACACCAGCAGGGCAATCAGGAAATGGTACTTTCGCATGGCGTGCGCTTGGAACATGGGTCGGATTACCTGCTGCTCTCCATTTCTTTCAGCGCTGCGGCGCAACGCTCGCAAATCGTAGGATACGTCCGGTTCTCCCCAACGCGGGTGGAGTAGTTCCAGCAACGCTCACACTTCTGTCCCGGCGCTTTGGTCACATCCACTCGGATGCCGCTGGCCCCATTGCCGGAAGCCCCGCGTTCCAGTTCCACCGCGGAAACGATGAAAAGATAGCGCAGCTCGTCGGCATGCTTCGCCAGGACGGGATAGATGGCCTCGGGCGCCGAAACGCGAAGGTTGGCCTCGAGGCCGCTGCCGATCAGCTTGGAGCTGCGGGCTATTTCAAGGGCTCTCATGACTTCTTCGCGGACGGCCAGCAGGGTCTCCCATTCGGCACGCAGGACGTCAAGATCGCCAACGGCGTCGGCGAGGATCTCTTTCCGCGAGGCGAAACGCGCCAGGTGGACACTCTCGGGGCGGCCCTGCAAGGTGGGTAGATAGTGCCAGATTTCGTCCACGGTAAAGCTCATCATGGGCGCAAACAGGCGCACTAGCGTCTCGGCAATGCGCCAGACGGCGGTCTGGGCCGATCGGCGCCCACGGGAGTTGGGCGCATAGGTGTACAGCCGGTCCTTGAGCACGTCGAAGTACAACGCGCTCAGATCCACTACGCAGAATTTCAGCAGCCGCTGGTAGACCTTGTGGAACTGGAACTCCTCATGCCAGTGGGCGACCTCATCGGCCAGGCGAGCGGTCTCGAGCAGCATGAACTGGTCGAAAGACTGCATGGCGGCAAATTCGACCACATCCTGCCGCGGGTCGAAGTCGTACAGATTCTGCAGCGCAAAGCGGAAGGTGTTGCGGATCTTGCGGTACTGGTCGGCGATGCGCTGCATGAGGTCTTCGGAGGCGCGGACGTCCTCGCGAAAATCGACCGACGCCACCCACAGACGCACGATCTCGCCCCCGAGCCGGTTGGCGATATCAACAGGGTCCACGACATTGCCCACCGACTTGGACATGGCGCGTCCCTGCGGATCCAGCGTCCAGCCGTTGGTGGCAACCATTTTGTAGGGCGACTGGTTCTTCGCGCCCACGGCACAGAGCAGGGAAGAGTGAAACCAGCCGCGGTACTGATCGCCGCCTTCGAGGTAGAGGTCGGATGGCCACGGCAGGTCCTTCTCGGCCTGGTGTAGCGTCAGGTAGCTGGAGCCGGACTCAAACCAGACGTCGATGATGTCCATCTCCTTGCGGAAATGCGTGCCCCCACATCGCGCGCACTTAGTGCCCGGCGGCAGGATGGACGCTGCCTCGCGCGTGTACCAGGCATCCACACCCTCACGCGCCACCAGGTCGACGACTGCCCGATCCACTTCCCCCGAGCGCAAGAGTTCCTTGCAAGGCTCGCAGAAGAAAACCGCGATGGGCACCCCCCAGACGCGCTGGCGGGAGATGCACCAGTCGGGGCGGGTGGCGACCATGTTGGAGATGCGCTCCTCGCCCCAGGCCGGGTCCCACTTCACTTTGGCTATTTCATCCAACGCGCGCTGGCGCAGGGTCGCACCGCCTCCCAGATCGGCCTCCATGGCGATAAACCACTGTTCGGTGGCGCGGAAGACCACCGGATTGTGACACCGCCAGCAGTGGGGATAGGAATGGGAAAGCTTGCCCTCTGCCAGCAACGCGCCCCGTTCCCGCAGCAGAGCGATAATCGCCGGGTTCGCTTCAAAGACTGTCTTGCCGCGATACTCTGGCAGGCCCTCCACGAATGTCCCCGTGTCATCCAGCGGCGCGTAGACTCGAAGGCCGTATTTCTGACCCGTATAAAAGTCCTCCGTGCCGTGGCCGGGAGCAGTTGTGACCACACCGGTGCCGCGGTCGAGAGTGACATAGTCCGCTAGCACTGCGGGAACCCGAAACCCTGCGAACGGGTGATGGAACTCGAGGCCCTCGAGGTCCTTGCCTTTTCCCACGCTCCTGACGTGTTCTGGGTTGATACCCGTTTCGGCGGCGACTGCCGCCAACCGCTCCGCAGCAAGCAACAGCGCACCGGCGTCACTTTCCACCACCACATACTCGTAGTCCGGGTGAAATGCCAGCGCGAAGGTTCCCGGCAGTGACCACGGGGTGGTCGTCCAAGCCAAAGCGTGCACATCGCTGCCTAATCTGGCGTTTTCCTGTGCCAGCGGGAAGCGAACCCAGATCGAGGGGCTGGTGTGGTTTTCGTACTCGACTTCGGCCTCGGCTAGCGCGGTCTTGTCGTGGATGCACCAGTAAACCGGCCGCAGACCCTTATAGACCGCACCCTTGTCAAAAAACGTAAAGAGCGTCTGAAGCACCACGGCCTCGTACTGCGGCGTCATAGTTGAGTAGGGCTCATCGAAACGTCCAAAGACACCGATGCGTTTGAACTGTGCGCGCTGCAGGTCGAGGTATTTCTCGGCGTACTTGCGGCAGGCCTGCCGGACCTCGATAGGCGCCATCTGCAGTTTCTTGCGGCCCAGGGCTTCGTCGACTTTGATCTCGATGGGAAGGCCGTGGCAATCCCAGCCTGGGATGTAGGGTGCATCAAAACCGGCCATAGTTTTTGACTTAACTACGAAATCCTTCAGGCACTTGTTGAGTGCGGTCCCAAGGTGGATGGGACCGTTGGCATAGGGTGGGCCGTCATGCAGGACGTAGAGGGGCGCACCGCGCCGCGACTGCCGGATGCGGTCATAAATACGCATCTGTTCCCAGCGAGCCAGCATCTTGGGTTCGTTCTGTGGGAGGTTTGCCTTCATGGCGAAGCTGGTCTTGGGCAGGTTCAGCGTCGATTTCAGATCCAGAGGCGCTTTCATACTCGTTCCGAGGTCTTTGGGATTGCCTGCAGCCCATTCTTTGGGGGCCAGGGATGTCGACCATTGGTCCCATAGCCGTTGCAAAAGGCAAGATGGGAGAACCGATATGCGATTATAGGTGGTGGTGGAAATGCCGTCTATTAGGCCGCTGGTACGAGTTCGCAGCGTGTTCTCGCCTCAGTCCATTTGCTCATACACTTGTGCCCGGGGGTCATCGTCCCAAAGGAACCTGTCGCGCCGGCTGGCGGCGATACACCATGGTGTTGACCGAGTTGGTGCGGAATTCGCAGGTCGGCTGCTTCCTGGTGGTTGCAAGCAGCATCTAAACTGAAGACTATGCTCATGTTACTGGCGCGGTTGCGCGGAAAATTGGGAGCAAGCAACTTGCAACCGCCGCTGACCATCTTCCTAGAGGTGACTACCCGCTGGCGGTGAAGCTGCCAAGTGATTTGCGGCCGAGAAAATAGGTATGGCGAACCAGGTTTTAATCCCGCGTCAGGACATCGCGCTCAGCGACGCTGACAAGCACCTGCGTCGGCTGATGCTCAATATGGATAAGTCGTGGTGGAGTTCCCTCAAAGAGAACCTCCGCGACAACTTGTTTCCGCAGAAGCTCCCGCCCCTGAAGTTGACCTCACGCCCTGTCAGGGTGCGTGAGATCTGGGGCGAGTCCCAGCACAAAAAGACGGCCACATTTGGCTCTCTGCTGGCGCACACAGCCATGGTGGGCGCGTTGATTGCCCTGTCGGTCCTGGGCAGCAGGGTGGTGCAGGAAGTCAAGAATCAACAAGTCGTCAGCTTGATCTCTCCCGACATCTCCGTTTACATGCCAATTTCTAACAAGCCTAACGACACCGTTGGCGGTGGCGGAGGCGGCGGCGACCGTGACAAGCTGGAAGCTCCTAAGGGCCGGTTGCCGAAACTGGCCATGGAGCAGATCACCCCGCCCGCGGTGGTGGTACGCAATGTTGCTCCCAAACTTCCCGTCGAGCCTACAGTCGTGATTCCTCCGCAAGTGAAGCTGCCCTCTAACAACCTGCCCAGCCTGGGTGATCCCATGGCAAAGGTCGTGGGGCCGCCGTCGAACGGCACGGGCTCGGGCAGCGGCATCGGGTCAGGTTCTGGTGGCGGAGTTGGATCCGGTGAAGGACCAGGCGTTGGTCCGGGAAAGGGCGGTGGTATCGGTGGCGGCGTGTTTCGCATTGGCGGCGGAGTGTCAGCCCCGCGGCCGCTCTACACGCCTGATCCGGAATACTCGGAAGAAGCTCGCAAAGCGAAGTATCAGGGCACCGTGGTGCTGTGGCTGATTGTCGGACCCGACGGCCGTCCGCGTGAGTTGCGGGTGGCCCGCAGCCTGGGCATGGGCTTGGACGAGAGGGCTCTCCAGGCGGTCCGGCAGTGGAAGTTTGAGCCCGCCCTGAAAGACGGCCACCCCGTGGCGGTGCAGATGAACGTGGAGGTCAGCTTCCGCCTGTACTAAAGTTCTGCTTTAAGTCTTGCCTTCAACACTTCGAGGAGAGGCCGCTTGGCCCCTCCTTGTTTTTTGGCGTGGGGCTAGTCGCCGGTCGCGCGAAACGAGGACCAGTGCTGGTCCGCCTTCGCTGCGCAGCAAGAACCAGCAGGGATGGGTGCGCCATGCGGGCAAGTCGTCGGGTGGCCGAGGAAGGAGCAGATCCTGTCGGTGGCCTCGGGCGACAGAATGTGTTCGAACCTGCAGGCTTGCTGCTCCACCTCCGCTTCGCTCTGTACCTTCAGGGTCTCGGTGAGGAGGCGTTCGGCGAGGCGGTGCCGGCGGATGATGTCGGCCGCCATCTGCCGTCCGCGCGGGGTGAACTCCACGATCAGGTGGCCATCGCCGACCGGCTTGCCGTCCGGCCAGATGGCCTCGTGGCAGCGGTTGAGGACATCTTTGTGGGCGTGCGGCTGGGGAGGATGCGGGCGCACCGTGATGAGATCCATGTGGGCCATCTTCTCCACGGCCAGTGAGATGGGCAGCGCGCCGTCCACATGCATGCGGCCGACCTCCGCGGGCTCGCCATTCTCGTGCAGTATCCAGATTTCCTCCAAGATTTCGTCGAACTGAAGGTCGTTGGCCAGGGAAAAGATTTCCTGGGCGGCGATGCGGCCGTGGTGCAGATCGACCCGCCGGTCGGCCATGCGTGCTACCACGGGATCGTGCGTCACCATCACGATGGTGCGGCCCTGCTGGTGCATTTCGCGCAACAGGCGGAGCACCAGTTCTTCGTTGTGGGCGTCGAGATTGCCGGTGGGCTCGTCAGCCAGAATGATCTTAGGGTCGTTGATCAGTGCGCGCGCGATGCACACGCGCTGCTGCTCGCCACCGGAAAGCTGCGCCGGAAGATGATGGGCGCGGTCCGCCAGCCCCACGCACTCCAGTGCTTCGAGCGCCTCGGCGCGATCAGTCATGCTATGGAAGTACTGCGCCAGCAGAACGTTCTCCAGCGCGGTCAAGTACGGAACGAGATGGTACTGCTGGAAGATGAAGCCGATCTTCTCGGCACGGAAGCGGTTCAGCTCCGATTCCGCGAAGGTGGCAACGTTCTGGCCCTCAAGCCATATCTCGCCTGCGGTGGGCCGGTCGAGGCAGCCGATGAGGTTAACTAATGTCGATTTGCCCGAGCCCGAAGGGCCCATTACTGCCAGCCACTCGCCTGCCGGCACCGATAGCGAGACGTCGTCCAGCGCACGCACCACCGCGCCGTTGGCCTCGGCCCGCGCAGGGTACTGACGGCTGACGTGGTTGATCTCGATCGACATCACTCTCCTCGTAAAATTGCCGCAGGCTGCACCTTGCGAAGCAGCGACATAGGCAAGGTGGCAGAAATCAGCCCCAGCAGCACGCTTCCGCCGAGTACGGCAGGCAGTATGCCAAAGCGCGGCACAACCGCGGCATGAAAATTGGCGCGGCCGATCCAGGCAGCGATCCCTACCCCGATGCCAAACCCCAATACTGCGCCTACCAGTCCGATGGCCGCGGCTTCGGCTGCGAACAAGGCGTTTACAGCGAGGTTCGAAGCCCCCAGTGCCTTCATGACGGCGAAGTCCTTGCGTCGGTCGAGCACCGAGGCCGTCAGGGTGGCCAGCATGCACAGCGCAGCCGTGAGCAGAATGATGGCGCTGGTGGCCCAGAATGCAGCGCGTGCCTTGTCCAAAACCCGCGCCTCGGCTTCGACGATCTGCCTTACCGGCCGCGCCTGGGCTTCGGGCAACGATGCTGCCAATCGCGGAATCATCGTCGCTATTTCGTCCGCAGATCCCGTGATTGCGACCTCGATGGTGGACGGCTTCAGGCCGGTCCAGCGCTGAAAGTCGGCTAGCGAAAGATAGACGCGGCTGTCTTCGCCTGCTCCGGTGCGCAGCGTACCCGCAGGCGCGACCCTCAACTTGCGTGCGCGGAACGAGAGGTCAAACGGCTTGCCATCAGGCGCAAGCACCTGCACTGCACGGGCACCCAAAAGCGCAGCCCCGGAAGCCCGTGGCCAGGCGGTGACGGACCACCAGCCGTTCAGCCGTCGAGCGCGTTCCACGTCTGTGCCTGCAACAACCACGGGCGATCCGCTCGTGGTATGCGCGACCACATACCCGAATGGCGCGGCAATGCCCCGGCCGGCGATGGCGGCTTCTGTCCTGGCCAGCGCATCATCGGGCAGCGTCTTGCCTTCACGTGCGGCGATCACAATATTTGCGCCGTAGCTGCGGAACTCTTTATGAAGTTTGGCCTGTACATCGGTGTAAAGGTTCAGTGTGGCGGTTGCGACCGAGGCGGCAACCACGACGGCCAGCAGCGCCGTCAACGTCCTGCCGCGACGCACAACCAGAGGGCGCGACAGCATGAGAAGAAACATCTTGCGTCGCGAATTCATGCGTCCCCCCGCAGCACCACGGCGGGATCAAAGCGCATCGCCCGCCGGATGGCAGCCACGCTGCCTGTGAAAGTCACGAGGATTGCAACCACCAGCACAACAGGGAAGAGCACCGGCTGGACGGTCACGCGCGAGTTGAAGATCCAGGCGCTTACCTGCTGCGCCATACCAACTCCGGCGGCAAAGCCCGCCGCCCCGCCCACGATCGCCAGCAGCCCGGCTTCGGCAAAAAACAAGGCTGCAACCGAGGCGTTTCCTGCGCCCAGCGCCTTCATCAGCCCGACCTCGCGCCGGCGCTCGAAGATGGCGGTGGCCATGGCGGCCGAGACGGCAAGCGCGGAAGCGCCCAGGGCAGCCAGGGTCAGGAACAGCATGAGTCCCTTAATGCGGGACAGCACCACGCCTTCGTTCTGTGCCACCTGGCGAATCTGCTCGGCGCGCGCGTTGGGGATGGCTTCTTGGAGCTGGTAAGCGATGGAGTTTGCATAGGGCGAGCAGTACCAGCGGTCCCGGGTCTCGCGGTCCATGGTGTCGGGATCGCGGCGAGCCAGCGCGTCTTCAGGCTTGGTCAGCGCGCTGACCAGGACACGGCGCACTGCGTCGGGCCTGCCGAGGATCTCCTGCGCGAACCTCAGAGGCGCTACCACAGCCCCGTCCTCCGCGCCGCCAGAAGACAGAATGCCCACAACCCGAATTTCGCGGCCGGCGATCTGCACTTTGTCACCGGGTTGCGTGCCCAGTCGCTGTGCCAGGTCTTCCCCCAGGAGCACGTCGCGGCTGGCGTCGTCGGGCCAGTTGCCGGCGACGCGCCACCACGGGTGCGTGTTGCGCACTCCCGTGACGAACTCATCTTTGCCAAAGCGTAAGCGTCGAGAGAAGTATGTCCCGATGAGGTCGACAGGTCTCACCGCAGTTCCTTGTCTAACGTCAACGCGCAGCGGCAGGAAAGGCGCGAAGCCCACGATGTTATTTCGCCAGAATGTGCCCTTGATCGCGGGCAGGTCAGATTCTTTTAGAAAGGCGCCGTCGCTAGACGGCTTGAGATTGATCCCGCCGATCTCCACATCCAGGGTGTCTTCCTGCGGGTAAACGACAATGTTTGCGCCGTAGGTGCGCAGTTCACGGCTGATCTTGTCACCGATGTCGGCGGCCACGGCAATCATGGCGGTGGCCACCGCCACCCCCAGCATGATCGCCAGTCCGGCCAGCAGTTTCCGCCGGCGTTGCCGCAGGAACGATTGATAGACCAGACGGGCGAACATGGCATCACTTCCCGAAGTGCTTGGCGCCGGTTGACAGCTCAGACAGCGTAACGGTCACGCGCTCGGCCTCCACGAGGGCCTTCAGCGGAATGGGATTGCAGCCGCCCGCTTGGCCGACGGACATGGGATTGATGGGCGAGGTGCAGTTCTTGCAAATCAGCCCGGCGCTGCCGGCATAAAAGCCGACGCCACCGCAGATCTCGCAGGCGTCCAGGAGCACGGCGACCTGGTTGTCCGGCTTGCGGTAGAGGAAGAAACGGACCTCGGTACCGCCGAGATTGGCCACGTAACGCTCGAGTTGTCCGACCTGGAGCTGTGTCGTCGAAACCGTGACTTTGCCGTCCACCAAGACCACAGGCGTGGCCGGCGTCAGGGAAGAGGTGCTCTTGGCGTAGATGAACTGGGCCGTCACCAGCATGATGAAGACGAAGGAGCTGGCGTACACCGATGCCATCCACAGGCGCTCGCGCCGCGCTGTCCACTGGGCCTTGCGCTGCTCGGCGCGCGAGGCGGCCACCGCCTCGGGAGCGCGGCGGCGGTACTCGAAGAGAATCATTAGCGCAGCCAGAGCAAGGATGGTAACGAAGAAGAACATGTCATTGCGCACGATGGGACCGATGATGGCCATCTCCCGCTTGCTCGACGGCAGCACGCTGGCTTCGGAGAGTTCGTGCAGACCGGAGACCACCAGTTGCACCGCCACGAAAACCAGGATCACGCTGGTGACGTGGAAGAACTTCTGCAGGTTGATGCGCACGCTGCCCTTGACAAACATCACTCCAAACAGCACCGCCAAGCCGATGCCCAGAACTGTGCCCATCAGGCTCATCAGCGCGCTGCTGTTGAAGGAGACGGCGGAGAGAATCAGCACCGTCTCCGCGCCTTCGCGCAGGACCATGAGGAGAATGAATAGGAACAGGCCGACCTGCGACCCCGCGCCCGCCAGCATCCCTACCCGGTTTTCGATGCGACCCTTCAGAGCGCGCGCCGCGCGCGCCATGAAGATGATCATGGTGACCACGAAGAAAGCGGCGGCCAGCATCACCCAGCCTTCAAACGCCTCCTGATTTACCGCCGCGCGGGAGAGCACAATGGCGGCGGCGATGCTGCCTACGAACGCCGTCCCCAGCGCGGCAAACACCACCTTGCGCAGGTCGGCACGGCCGATCTTCGCCAGGTAGGCAAGAGTGATGCCGACGATGAGGGCGGCTTCGACACCCTCACGCAGGGTGATGACCAGAGCCTCGAGCATGGGAGACAGCGGCCCTAGTTGCAACTCAGTTTCACCTAGGGCAGCAGCACCCTAGGATACGCCCCGCGCGCCGAAGGGTCAATCAGGGAGGGCAAGAACAGCAGAGCACACTCTCGGCACGGGGTACGTAGCTGGGGGCGGGGCTAGGCGCTGGCCGCTCTAACGGCTGGCTCTCCCAAGTGCACCGAGACCAGCTTGGAGATGCCCGGTTCCTGCATGGTCACGCCGTAGAGCATGGGGGCGATGCTCATGGTCTTCTTGCTGTGGGTAATGAGCACGAACTGGGTACGCGCGCTCATCTCCTGCACCAGCTCGGTGAAGCGCCCGATGTTGGCGTCGTCCAGCGGCGCATCCACCTCGTCGAGGATGCAGAACGGACTAGGCTGATATTGGAAGATGCCCACCAACAGTGCAAGCGCAGTCAAAGCCTTCTCTCCGCCCGACAGCAGCAGCACGTTCTGTAGCTTCTTGCCGGGGGGCGAAGCCACGATATCGATGCCGCTCTCCGCCGTATTCTGCTCGTCGGTCAACCGCATGAAGGCGTCGCCTCCGCCGAACAGCTTGCGGAAGGTTTGCTGGAAGTTCTCGTTGATGCGGTCAAAGGCTTCCTGGAACTTCTGCCGGGAAACGGTCTCGATTTCCAGGATAGTGTTCTCGGTATTGGTGATGGATTCGAGCAGGTCCTGGCGCTGGGTGGTAAGGAACGAGTGTCGCTGCGCAGTTTCGTTGTATTCCTCGAGTGCCATCATGTTGACCGGCCCCATGGCTTCCAGGCGCGCCCGCATCTCGCGGTGGGCGTCTTCTTCGATCCCGAGTTGCTCGCCTTCTACGCGACTAAGGGCCTCATCAGCTTGAAGCTCGGCCGCACTCACGCCCAGCTCGGTGAGCGCGGTCTGCTCCATATGCTGCTGGTCGGAGTCGAGTTTGGCGATGGCTGCGGCCAACTCGCCGCGGCGGTCGCGCGCGGCATCCAGTTGATACCTGAGATCGCGCAGCTCGTGCTCAATCTCCGCCAGCCGCGCGCGCACCTGCTCGGACTCGGCCTGAAGCTCGAGAGCGCGCGCTTGCGCGGTTTCGCGCTCGCTGGCCAGCGTCGTGAGCCGGTTGGCGAGTTCCAGGTTTTCCTGCTCGCGCTGCTGCTTTTCCTGTACGGCTGCGGCGATCTGCGCCCGCAAGCCGTCGCTGCGGGTGTTGACATCGGCAGCGACAGCCTCAATGCGCTCCAGGGCCGTGGCCGCCCCGCTGCGCCGCTCCTCCAGCGTGGCCAGGCGCGCAGCAAGCTCCGCGGTCGTCTGGCTGGCGGTGTCGCGCGCGGCTTTGAGCGAGGCCAGCCTGTTCTGCGCCTCGGCGTACTCGTGCTCCTGGTCCGCCCGTCGCCGCTCGCAGGCGGCGACCTCAGCGGCGCGTTGGGCTATCAACGTTTCTTTTTCGGCGCGGCTAGCGAGCACGCGGTCCAGTTCCTGACGGCAGGTGGACTGGCGCTCGTGGCTGCGTTCCAGTTGCGACTCAATCTGCTCGAGAGCGTGGCTTGCGGTCAGCGCCTCGCGCTCAGCATCGCGCTTGTCCAGTTCCAGCCGGTCGAGCAGCGAGACCAGTTCCGAGATCTCACGCGCAATGGTGGTCACGCGGTATTCCTGGTCGCGCAAGGCATCTTCGATCCCGGCGATCTGGCGCGTGACCTCGCGCAGTTCGCGCTTCATCGAGAGCGGTCCCTCGGAGCGCTGCTTGCCGCCCGTAACCGTGACGTTGTGGAAACATTCGCCGCTGCGGGAGAGGAAGAACGCGTCGGGGTTCTCCAATGCCAGCTCGCGGGCGATGGCCGGGTCAGGCGTTATGTAGCCGCGGCCCAGCTTCGGCAGGATCACTTCCAGCGATTTGCCGAAACCGTTGAGCACGCGAATGCAGTTCTTCAGCGGGACGATGGCCCCGCGCTTGCGTGCCGGGCGGCCCGACTCATCCAACTCAAAGGAGAATTTCGCCTGGGCCTCCTCGGGGTGGACGAGAAAGGTGGCGCGGCCATCGACGTCGCTGCGCAGCAGGCGCAGGCCTTCGTCAGCGGCGTCCCAGGACTTGACCACTACGTAGTTGAGTTCATCGCGCAGGAATTCTTCGACTACGGACTCGTACTCGCCATCGACATCGAGGAAGTCAGCCAGCACCCCGGCAGGCGCAAAGCGGCGCTGCAGCGCCTCGGACTGGAACAGGCGGCGCACCGACTCGGTGGAGTAGCCGTGCTCGGCAATGACGGCCTCTAGCGAGCCGCGCCGGCCCAGCAGAGTGGCGTATTCAGCGCGCAGGCTGTCCAGGCGGCGCTTGCCTTCAGTTTCCTCGGCACGCTTGGCTTCCAGAATCCGACGCGTGTCGTCGATCTGCGCGGAAAGCGCCCACAAGCGCTGGTTCACCGACTCGGATTCGAGCGCCAGTTGCCCGCGGCGCCCCCCACATGCCTCGACCTCGGCGTTGGCTGCCGTGATCTCCTGTTGCAAGCGCTGCGCTTCGCGGTCGAGAGCGGCGGCGTGCTCCTCGGCCTGCGTGATCTGGTTGCGAACGTCGGCGGCAGCCCCGGCACTCTCCAGGATCTGGACGCGGCGCCGTTCCTGCTCCTGTTCCAGGGCCGCCAGGGCTTCCGCCGTGGCCGAGACTTCCTGCTGTCGCGCGGCGGCTTCGTTCTGGGCCGTCAGCAGCTCGGCGGTTGCGGTCTCGAAAAATCCGCGATGGGTTGCGATTTCGCTGTGCAGCGATTCCGCCTGCGCCAGGATGCGGGTTAGCTCCGCTTCCGCCTCCGAGGCCCGTAAGGCCAGGTCTACGCAGCGTTCCTCATTGCCACGCTGGCGCGAGGTGGCGCGGTCGGTCTCGCGGGCGATTTCCCCCAACCGTTCGGCATTGGCGCGCACCTCGGCCTCGATGGCATAGCCGCGTTGCGTGCGTTCGCCTTGGTGCGATTCCAACTGCTGCAGTAGTTCCGAGCGCTGGCGCATGTCCTCGGAGATGTGCTCAAGTTCCCGATTCAGGGAGGCGCACTGGCGCGCCAACTGCGCGAACTTGCTGGCGAGCACCAGGCGCAACTTGGCGCGTATCTCGTCGCGCAGCCGAGCGTAACGTTCGGCCTTGGCCGCCTGGCGCTTGAGCGAATTCATCTGGCGCGTCACTTCCTCGAAGATATCGTTGACGCGCGCCAGGTTCTGGCGAGCTTCTTCCAGGCGCAGTTCGGCAAGGCGCTTCTTGGTCTTGAATTTGGTGATGCCGGCGGCTTCTTCGATGACGGCGCGGCGGTCGTGGGGCTTGCTGGAGAGGATCTGCCCGATGCGACCCTGCTCGATGATGGCGTAGGATTCCGGGCCCAGGCCCGTCCCCATGAAGATCTCCTGGATGTCGCGGAGGCGGCACAGCTTGCCGTTGAGCAGGTATTCGCTCTCTCCGGTGCGGAACAGGCGGCGGGTGACCACGATCTGTCCTGCCTTGTGTTCCTGGTGATTGAACTTGCGTCGCCGGATCTTCAGCACCACGCTGGAAGTGGGTGATGCCGCTCCAGCGCCAGCGTGCGAATCGGCATCGTGCTCCGTGTTCTCGATGACGGACGGTGCTGCTTGTGCGGTGGGTTCAGTTCCACCTTCGTCCCCAGGCACGTCTTCCGTCTGCCCCGGCTGAGATTCCTGCGTGACACGCTCCGTTTCAGCCGCCGCCTCGGTGCGCAGCCCGGCCTCGTCCCACTCCTCCTCCGGCAGCTCGTCCACGATCTCGATTTCCGGTTCGGTGTTTTCGCTGCCCGGGTATGCCTCCGGATCGATGAGCGTCAGCGATACCTCTGCCATGCCGGTGGGCTTGCGATCGCGAGTGCCGGCGAAGATTACGTCTTCCATGCGCGATCCACGCAGGGTCCTGGCTGACTGTTCTCCTAGGACCCAGCAGATGGCGTCGGCAATGTTGGACTTGCCGCAGCCGTTGGGACCCACGATGGCCGCGATACCGTCGCCGGAAAACTTCAGTTCAGTGCGGTCGCAGAACGACTTGAACCCGATGATTTGCAGCTTCTTCAGTTTGAGCAACGTGCACCCCTGGGGAACAACCCCGCCCGGGACAAACTACCCGCTAAACTGTAGCGGTGAACCCGTGCGAGGGTCAAGCGTAAGTAGCGCAATATGTAGTGGGTACCTCCAAGGTCACACGCTATATTGAGCAAACACTGCGCATCGCGGAGCTACCCTGGGGACAAGGAGGCGGGAGAAAAGCTAAGAGCCGATCTCAATGTACGCCACCCAGGCACCGCAAACAATGCTCGACTAGGTTCCCGCTCGAAGCTGTTAGCGAGTGCTGGGAAACCAAGAAAAGAACCGGGCTGGTTCGCCCGGTTTCGGTTGGAGAAGCGCGTTGAAGATGCGGTTACATCGCTCTAGGCGCTGAGTTCGCTGCTGGGCGCAAGCTTTGGATGGCAATGCGCCGTTGGGACCTACTTAGCAGCTAACCTTCCAAATGCCCGGGAGCCTGGCCAACCATGATTTTCCTTTGACTTACCGTCTGCTGCGGGCACGCGGGCGTGGTGGAGCACTTCAACTTGGTTGACGCAAAGCTGCAAGTTACTGCACTTCCGCCTTTAGTGCCTTCAATCCGCGGGCTAACCGCGGGCCGCTACCCTGTCGAAAAGGCGGATGATGGCCTCGATCCCCCGATAGAAGTTGGGGATGTGAAACTTCTCGTTGGGGGCATGCAGGTTGTCGTCAGGCAGCCCCATGCCCATCATCACGCTAGGAATCTTGAGCACGTTCTGAAAATCGGCGACCACGGGGATAGATCCGCCGGAGCGGATGAAGACAGTATCTTTCTTGAAGACGTCATGTAGCGCCTCGGTGGCGGCGCGGATGAAACGATTGTCGGTGCCTACCACCACCGACGGTCCCTTGCTGTGCACCTTAATATTGAGCTGGATGCCGCGCGGGACGAGCGACTTCACGAACCGGCTATACTTTTCCAAGATGTCGTCCGGATTCTGGTTTGGCACCAGCCGCATGGAGACCTTGGCCGACGCTCGCGCCGGGATCACTGTCTTGGCGCCGGGGGCAGTGAAGCCTCCGGGCATGCCGTGTACCTCTAACGTCGGCCGCGCCCAGGTGCGGTAGAGCACCGAGTAGCCGGGCTCGCCCGTCAGTTCCTTGGATCCAACTTCCTTCTGGCGGTACTCCTCCTCGTCAAAGGGCAGGCGTTTCCAGGCTTCCAGCTCATCCTTACTGGGTTCGCGGACATCGTCATAGAACCCGGGGATTAGGACCTTGCCCTGGGAGTCTTTGAGCTTGCTGATGATCTCGATGAGAGCGAACAGCGGGTTAGGCGCGGCGCCGCCGTACATGCCGGAGTGCAAATCGGTCATGGCGCCGACGGCCTCCAGCTCGGTGTACACCAGGCCGCGCAGTCCGACGCAAAGCGTGGGCAGCTCCGGCGCGAACAGTTCCGTGTCAGTGACTAAGGCGAAGTCCGCCTTCAAACGATCGCCGTGCTCGCGCACGTACTTGGCGATGGCCTCGCCGCCGACTTCCTCCTCACCCTCGATGATGACTTTCACGTTGACAGGAAGACTACCGTTGCCAGCCTTCATCATGGCTTCGAAGGCCTTGATCTGCATCCAGAGTTGGCCCTTGTCGTCCACCGCCCCGCGGGCGTAAAGGTTCTGGTTGCGCTCGGTGGGTTCGAAGGGCGGCGACTTCCACTCGTCCAGCGGATCGGGCGGCTGCACGTCATAGTGCGCGTAACACAGCACCGTAGGCTTGCCGGGGGCGCGCAGCCAGTCCGCATAGATGAGCGGGTGGCCTTTCGTGGGGATGGTCTCGACGTGCTCGAATCCGATACGCTTCAGCTCCTGGGCGACGAACTCCGCCGCCCTGCGCACGTCCTCTTTGTGCTCCGGCAGGGTGCTCACGCTGGGGATGCGCAGCAGGTCCTTGAGCTCAGATAGAAATCTCTGCTGGTTCTGGCGGGCGAAATCAACTGCAGCAGCAGACATGAATGCGACCTCAGAAGGGATTTGATCAAACTCTTAAGTATATACCCCACAAATTGCGCGCAGTTGCGCGACGCTGGGCCGAATTGTCGGGACTGCTTCGTCAAAGTTTTCCTAATTGTTTCGCTGCAACCAGGACGGTGTAGGAAAGACTGCCGGAGAAGTAAGCGTCGAGGATCACATCGATGCCGCCCACAAAATCGCGCACGGATTTGGGCGGCAGGGTGTGGTCGCCCCGGAACGTGCGGTAGACAAACGCCAGAGGGTCGTAGTGTTCGCGGATGTCGGCGGCCGTGACCATTAGCTTGCGAACCGTGCCGGGGAGAAGCACCCGAGGTCGAAGTCGGGGGGCAGTCCTCGCGTGACCTGGTCCATCAGGTGTGCCGTGATGGGGGCCAGCAGGATGCCGTCGCGGTAATGCCCGGCAGCCACGTAGTAGCCGGGAGTAGCCGTGGCGCCCAGAATGGGCAGGTGGTCGGGTGTTCCCGGACGCAGGCCCGCCCACGACTCCAGCATGCGCGCCTGGCCGAGTTCCGGGACCAGGTTGGTCGCGGCCTGATGCAGTCGCTGGATGGTGCCGGCATCCACCCGTTTGTCGAAGCCAACATCCTCCAAAGTCGAGCCCAAGATGGTCCGCCCGTCGCTGCGCGGCACTATGTACGCTTCTGGGGCGCGGACTACGTACTGCAGAAGCGCGCCATGCGGGCCGTAGTCTGGAGGCACCAGCGCCAGCATCTGGCCCTTGATCGGCCGCGTAGGGAAGTGATGTGGAGCGAGTTGGCCCGCCCATGCGCCGCAACAGTTGACGATCACCGCGGCGGGATACTTGGTTTTCGCCGCCTTCACTGCCACGGCGCGCCCGCCACTGACTTCGATTTCCGTGGCCGGCGAACCGAACGCCACTTCGATGCCGCGGTGCTTGGCGGCCTTCAATGAGGCCGCGATCAGCGCTCGCGGGTCCACGCTGCCCTCGGGCAGAAAGTACGCGGGGCACCCTTGCGCTCCCAGCTTGGGCTCCAGCTGTGCCACCTCTTGATCGCCCAGCGGACGGGCGCAGGCTGACAAAGCCGCGGGCTGACCTAAAAAGGCGATGCAGCCTTCCAGGCGCAAGTCCACGCGCATACCCGATTCGTCCTCCAGTTCGTGGACGAACTCGCGGTACATGGCGAAGCTGGCAGTAGCCAGAGGTTGCAGCGGCTCCGGCAACTGCGGGTCGCAGTGAGCCAGCATGCCAGCAGCGGCATAGGAGGCCTCGCGTCCGGGCTCGCCGCGCTCAACGACCAGCACTGACGCGCCGTGCTTGTGCAGCGCTCGCGCCAGCGACACTCCGATGATGCCGCCGCCGACGATGGCAACGTCCCAACTCTTCACCCGGATATTCTAATTTCCCGCTGGTAGGAGGTAGTTCGGCAACGCCGTCCCGGAACAAAGGGCTGCGGCAGAGTTATTGGTTTCCACTTGGGCTGGAAGCGATGCTGGTCTTCCCAGCGGCTTCGCTGGCAGGGTCTTCCAGCTTGGAAAAGACCACCAGCCGCTCCGGCGCGGGGCCAATGTAGTAGGTGGGATAACAGGTGATGAGGGTGAGGCGCTTGTCTTGGGTTTGGCGCAGCACGGAAAGATCCTCTGGCTTGACCACTTTCTTCCCTGTGACCTTGTAGGTGTAGAGGCGGCCGTTGCGGCGGACCTCGATGTCGTCACCCTTGTTCAGCTCGTAGATGTGGCGGAAGAAGGTGTCGCGGTGGGCGGTGATGACGGAATTACCGGCCTCGCCAGGTGGCGGCGTATCCGGCATGTGCCCGGGGCCCAGTAGCAGTTGTCGATTCGATGTGCCCTCGACCACGATGGCGTCGAGGCTGATCTTGGAAATGCGGACCTTGGTGAGACCCTCGTTCAACGCCCCCGCAGCGGGCAGCACAGGGGCGCCCGCACGGTTCTGTTCGGCCCACTCCCCTGCCAGGTTGCGCTGCTCCAGGTACATGGTCGCGTACTGTGAGGCAACATAGAGCAGCAGGCCCGCGCCAACCAGCAGCAGGATCAGCGAAAGCGCCCGCCCCGGCGTGATTTCCACCAGCCACGCCTGAATGCGCGGCAGCAGACTATCGCGCAATCGCCGCAGAAAACCAGGCTGGTGCTGCTCGACACTAAACAGGGACGTGGGCACGCCTAATTCGATGCAGGATTTCGCGACGGCGTCACCGTCGAAGCTAGTGTCTGGCAGGGCCCGCTCTGTCGGGTGCGCAAGGCGGAGGCGATCCCGCCCAGCAGCACGCCCAAACCAATTACCGAAAGCAGCGGCAGGGAACTAGTCCTGAGCAGAGGCGTCTCGTACGGCTGCGCATCCTTGTACTGCCCCCCCGCGTTGGTTTGCCACAGGAGAGAAGCATACTGCAAGCGCGGCTGCGTACCGAAACTCACCGCTCCCTGCAGCCCTGTGCCGGTCCGCAATGGCGTGCCGGAAGTTGTTCCGGGGCGGCCGGAACCTGACACGACGGTAAACTGCAACTCAGCGCGACTGCCAGGTAGAGGAGTATTGTTGGCGTCGACTAGTTCGATCGACAGCCTGTGGCTGCCCGGCGCCAGGCCGGTGAAGGTATGCTCGGTATCGGTGGTGCGAACCGGATCACGGCCGTCAAGCCTAAGCTGAAAGGTCGGAGAACCGGCCGCCGAGACTGGTGCGGCGAGCTCGTACTTGACGTTCACGAAAGTGTTGCTGATCTTCTCGCCTGCTTTCGGTGAGAGGACGCGCACCGCCGCTCGACCGCCCTGCTGCGCCAACGCCAGCGTCAGCACGATTGCCAGGGCGATGAGAACCAATAAGTGCTTGCGAAATTGCATCGTCTCTCCTGAAAGTGGGGCAGCAGAATCGTTCTTGTGAGCACCTGCGTACCCACTGTGTGTCCCCCGGATCATATGGCGGGAGATTGTGCCCACACGCTCTCAGAGCGGGCACTTGAATAAACGGTTGATGAGCTACGCCTTGAGCAACTTACCGCTCGGGGCTCCTTTCTCTCAAGGGACTACTTCGCAAATCACCTATGCAATTCGAGAGCCCAAGCACCTGCTCGAAACGAGAATCGAGAGTTGATGCTGGCCAGAGTTGCTGGCGCAATCCACCCTCGATAGGCTCTTTCGCGCCCGTAACTCTGCGCATCCATCCTGATTCTGGAATCTTGCGCGGTGCACCATCGGCGAGGCACAATTGCTATAAGGAGCCTGTCTCCAGGCGACTCGCGAAGGGAGGAAGGTCGCATGGCAATTTGTCCGCGGTGCTCGGCCTCGGTGCCTGCTTATGCCCGCTGTGACGGTTGCGGTCTCATGCTGGGTTTCGACGGGCTGACGGTGCTCATCGATTATCAAGAGTCTCCCCAGTATGAGCAGGTGCGGGAAATCGCGCTCCAGCATGGCGCCTGTTCCGAGTGGAACCAAGAGAACGGGCAGCGCTTCCTGCGCATTACGTATGCTTTTTCCGAGCTGGAGAAGTTCCGCGAGGTGGCCAAGGCTGCCGCCAGGCTTTCGCGCAAGAAGGCCTTCGTGAATGGGCTGGAGATCCCGTGGGCGCGGGCGCTGGACGCATCGATCCTGAATTTCCAGGTGCCACAGGAAACGCGCTCCGGCATGCGCTCCAATTGACACTCCAGCAGTTCTGCTAAAGAATGCGAGCAGCTGGAATCCATTCCCATCAAGGGGCAATCATGGAAGGCGATAGTGAAAAGCAGCGCGGCGGATTGAGGTATGTTCTGCTGGCCATCGCTGCCGTTTATGTTGTGGGTTCTTTATACCTGCTGATCGATACGCGCGGCCGCGTCGACAAGATAGAACGCAACGCAGCTCTGGCGCAGGAAAAGCTGAACGCGCGCCTGGCCGACACTCAGGCTTCTTTGAAAGCTGCGGATGAGGCGCTGGCCTCCAAAGTAGGGATGACGGAGACGCAGCTCGCCCGCCGCACCGCCGAACTGCAGCGCCAGCAGCGTGCCGCCGAGATTCGTCTGGCCGAACAGCGCCAGGAGCTGGGCGAGATGACGGGGCAGGTGGCCGGCGTCCGCACCGAGGTGGGCGCTGTCAAGAGCGACGTGGGCACGGTCAAGACGGAGCTCGAAACCACGAAGTTGAAACTGGAGCGCGCTATCGGCGACTTGGGCGTGCAAAGCGGCTTGATCGCCCGCACCCGTGACGACCTTGACTATCTGAAGCACCGTGGCGACCGCAACTACTACGAGTTCACCCTCAGCAAGGGCAACCGCGCCGTGGCCGTGCACAACATCAGCCTGCAGTTAAAGAAGACCGATGCCAAGAAGGGCAAGTTCACGCTGAACGTAATCGCCGACGACCGCACGGTTGAGAAGAAAGACCGGACCGTCTATGAGCCGCTGCAGTTCTATACCGGGCGGGACCGCCAGATGTATGAGCTGGTTGTCTTCAACGTGGACAAGGACAAGGTTGCCGGCTATCTCTCAACACCGAAGGCGCTCGCGCCGCCCCAGGCGCAATAGTCAGCGCGCCTCGCTGACCACCAGCGGGCGGCGATCGTAGGCATCGACCGTCACGGTGAGCCCCTTACGCGCGTCAAAGGCTTGCATCGAGACCGGGAAGGTCACCATCAGCATGCCTTGAGCATCCCCACCAGAGGCGATTTTGGTTTCCGGCCGCAATGGTTCAATCTGGTGCGCTCGCAAATCGGGGAAGGCGGCGAGATAGCGCTCGTGGTCCACAACGGACGCGGCCACATCCGTCCACTCGCCTTGGTCGGTTTTGAGCGTTGCCTTCAAGCCACGAATCCATAGCGGCTTTTCATGAGTGTTCTGCAACTGCAGGTGGAGCAGCACCATCACACCGTTCCCGCCCTGTTGTTCCGCGACCGCCACCTTGCTGATCGTGGCCGCAGCTCCAGGCTTCGGCCGCCCCAGCCACAAATAAGCGCCGAGGATGGCGGCGAGGGCAATCAGCGCGACGGCCACGGGTGCTATCGGCGGAAGGGTCCACTTGGCGCTGTCCATCTCTTCCGTGATGGGTACATGCCCGGCGTCAGGCGGGGCTGCCTTTTCTTGTCCGGGGGCCGCGGCAGGTTTGATTGCATTCTCAGCCATTAGCAACTCCTTCCGTTTTTCTGAGATGCTGAAACGAAGAACCGGGTACCCTGGCCGCCGCGACTAGACCACTGTCCATTGGCCACTGCTTCTACGGCCACTGCTTCTTCATGGCTTGCGCAAAGTTGTCAGGCGGCAACGTGTTCAGCACATCCTGTTTCGTGAGCCAAGCGCGGCGGGCCTGCAACACTCCATACCTGATCTTCTCCAGGTGCGAGGTGTGATGCGAGTCGGTGTTGATGACGATCTTGACCCCATGCTGCCTTGCCAATCGCAGGTGACGGTCGCAGAGGTCAAGGCGGTCGGGATAGGCGTTCAGTTCCATGGCCACTTTGTGCTTTGCCGCCGCCTTGAGCACCGCGTCCATGTCGAAATTGTAGGCATCGCGCCGCAGCAGAATGCGTCCCGTGGGATGGCCGATGATGGAGACGTTGCGGTTGGCGATGGCGCGCAGCAAGCGGTCGGTCATCTTCGCCGCCTCTTGTTGGAAGTGTGAGTGGACGCTGGCGATTACCAGGTCCATTTGTTCGAGCACCGAATCGGAGAGGTCAAGGTCGCCGTCGGCCAGGATGTCCACCTCAATGCCGGCGAAGATGCGGATGCCGTCCACCTTTGTGGCGCGGATTCTGCGGATGTGTTCCTCGGCACGCTTGTCGTCCAAGCCATTGGCGAAAGCCAGGCTCTTGGAGTGATCAGTGATGGCCATGTACTGGTAACCGCATTCGAGCGCGGCCCGCGCCATTTCCTCGATGCTGCAGCGGCCGTCGGTGGTGGTGGTGTGCATGTGGACGTCGCCGCGAATGTCCGCCAGTTCCACCAGCGCGGGCACGGCGTGCTTTTCCGCCAGCTCGATTTCGCCGCAAGCCTCCCGCATTTCCGGAGGAATGAAATCGAGCGCCAGTTTCTCGTAGATCTCCTCTTCGGTCTTTCCAGCCACGCGCTTTTCGTCCTTGAGCCGCGCCAGCTCGTACTCGCTGAGGCTGTAGCCCATCTTCAGCGCGCGCTGCCGCAAGGCCACGTTATGGTTCTTTGACCCAGTAAAGTACTGCATGGCAGCGCCGAAGGAGTCCGGCGGCAGCAGGCGCACGTCCACCTGCATCCCGCCGCGCAGCTTGAAGCTCACTTTGTTCTCGCCCTTGGCGATCGTTTCAAGGATCCCGGGAAACGTCAGGATGCGCTTGGTCAAGGCCTCGCGCTGCGCGGGAGCGGTGGAAGCCTTTCCGGTCACCAGCACGTCGAGATCGCCCACGGTCTCGCGCCCGCGGCGCAATGATCCTGCAGGCGTGATTTTCTCCACGCCCGATGCCCCCAGCAGGTGCTGAACCAGTTTCTGCGCAGTGCGGTCGGCTTCGTCCAACAGGAAGCGTCCGGAGATCTTGCGGTACTGTTCGATCGACTTCAGTATCTTCTGTTCTTGCTTCTCCCCCAGGCGGGGTAAGGTTCGCAGCTTGCCCTCGCGCGCCAGCTTTTCGACCCCCTCCGGGTCACAGACCTGATAGGCGTCCCAGATGAGGGCGATAGTCTTTGGTCCCAACCCCTGGATCTTGAACAGTTCGAGCATGGAAGGGCGGTATTTGCCCAGCAGGTCGGAATGCAGTTGCAGCCTGCCCTCGTGGAAGATCTCTCGGATGTGCTCGCACATGCTTTTGCCAATGCCGGGGATGGCCAGCAGTTTCTTAGGGTCCTCGACCAGTTCGGCCAAGGGCTGAGGCATGGACTCCACGGCCTCGGCCGCGCGCCGGTAGGAGCGCACGCGGAAGGGATCGTCGCCGCGGACCTCCATCAGGTCAGCGGTCTCGTAGAAGATGTTGGCGATCGTCCTGTTGTCGACAACAGCCATGACGCAACCAAGAATTCTATCTCGCCGAGAGGGTGCGAGGCGGGCGCGGAAGTGGACAGGCAAGCAAAAAAGAAACCCAGCCCTACGGCTGGGTCAGGAAAACGAGGATGATTTAGCTCAGGCTTGCCTTGGTCACCCGGTCCGCTTGCGGACCTCTGTCCCCCTGGATGATCTCGAACTCCACATCATCCCCTTCCTGCAGACTCTTGTAACCCTCGGTCAAGATGGCACTGTAATGCACGAACACATCCGGGCCATCATCGCGCCCGATAAAACCATAACCCTTGCTGTTGTTGAACCACTTTACCTTCCCTCTCAGTCGAGACACGTACACCTTTCCTCCGGTTCTTTCAGGGGCCGCGCCGGCGAACGGTGGCCGGGCGACGGTCGTACCCTAACTTTGCCTCAAGCAGGTAATCGACGCCGTGAGCCGCGGGAGGAAACGGGAAGAGCCGTTCCGCCACCCTGATCTGGCTGGAACGTCTGGGAAACCTGTTGCTGCCTTCTATGGAATCTACTTGTGTTCCAGGAGAGTTGTCAAGATAGTAACCGTCGCGAGGCGATAGGCTTTTCCGTAGTAAGGCCCATCGAACCCGCTAGCGGCGCTGGTTTCCGCGGATCGGGCGCCGCGTGCGGCGCAGCCTCCGCTCCAGCCACAGGATTCCGATCATCGTCTTGGCATCGCGAATGGTGCCGTTGAGTGTCATGCGCAGTGCTGAGCTCAGCGGGAAAAAGCGCTTTGCGATCACCTCATCTTCTTCCGGTTGGGCCTTGCCACGTTTCAAGCCGCGAGCCAAGTAGATGGCCATGGTCTCGTCCAGAAAGCCGGGGCTAGAGTAGAACGTGACCGCCCTCTTCCAGTGCGCGGCGGTGTAGCCGGTCTCCTCTAGCAGCTCCCGCCGCGCCGCTTCCAACGGGGACTCCCCTCGGTCGATGCGGCCCGCGGGCAGCTCCCAGAGATAGTCGCGCACCGCATGACGATACTGCCGCGCCAGCAGGACGCGCGGATCGCCGAGGCTTTCATCGATCGCCAGTACAACGACCGACCCGGGGTGATGCACGATGTCGCGCCGCACCACCACGCCACCCGGCTCCCGCACTTGCTCGGAGGTCACATAGAAGATCGGACCGCGAAACACAGTTTTAGAAGAGATCACCCGGGCTTGGCTGCGCGACTTGGTCGCTTTTCGCATGGGAAGCAAATATAAATGAACGGTCCGGGGTGAACGGGAGGCGTTTGTTCATAGGTGAGATTGGCATTTGACGTCAACTTCCATCGCGCTCGTCGGTTCCGGCAATCTTGCCGCAGCCTTGGCTCCGGCGCTGAAGGCGGCCGGCTATCGCATCGATGAGATCGTGGCTCGCAATGCAGCCAGCTCCCGCCAACGCGCCCGGCGACTCGCGCGCCAAGTTGAGGCACGGGTTGTGACTTTGGAGAAGGCGCGGCTCGAGGCCGATGTTATTTGGTTCTGCGTCACCGATGACGCCATAGCGTCCGCCGCCCGCTCGTTGTCGGCGGGCGCCAAGTGGCGTGGCAAGATTGCCTTGCACTCGAGCGGCGCTTTGACCAGCGATGAACTGGCGTCCCTGCGCCGGCGCGGCGCTGCAGTGGCTTCGCTTCACCCCATGATGACCTTCGTCCGCGGAACAGCGCCCTCGCTGGCAGGAGTCGCTTTTGCTGTGGAGGGCGATCCCGCGGCGGTACGCACGGCCCGTCGCATTGCGCGTGCTCTGAAGGGAAGTGTATTTACCCTGAGGAAGGACGCCAAGGTCCTGTACCACTCGGTGGGCTCCTTTTCATCGCCCATGGTGATCGCTGCCCTGGCCACTGCTGAGCGTGTGGCGCAAGCCGCCGGTATTCCCGCGCGCCAGGCCGCCGCCATCATGCATCCCATCGTGCGACGGACAATTGAGAACTACCTCGGGCGCGGCGCGGCCGCCGCCTTCAGCGGACCTATCACGCGCGCCGACCTCAATACCATTCGCCGGCACCTCGACGCTCTGCGCAGGGTGCCAGGCGCGCGCCAGGCTTATGTGGCGCTGGCACGCTCCGCCTTGCACACGCTACCCGTGCGAAATCGCAAGGCGGTGGAGAAAATTCTGCGTTGACGGGAACAGTTAGCGGCTGAACAAGTGTCCCAGCTTTTCTTTCTTGGCCTTCAGGTAAGCGGCGGCCTCGGAGTGAGGCTCGACCTCGCAGGGCACACGCTCCACCACCTTCACGCCGGCGTTCTCGAGCGCCTGCACCTTCTCGGGATTGTTGGAGAGCAGGCGCACTTGGTGCACGCCCAGTGATTTCAGCACTGCGGCCGGCAGTGAGAACTCGCGCTGGTCAGGCTTGAAGCCGAGTTCCAGGTTGGCCTGGACTGTGTCCATGCCCTTGTCCTGCAGTTCGTAGGCCTGGAGCTTGGCCATCAGACCGATGCCGCGGCCCTCCTGCTGCTCGTATACCAAGATGCCGGCGCCGGCAGAAGCAATCAGAGACAGCGCCATTTCCAATTGCTGCCGGCAGTCGCAGCGCAGGGAGCCGAAGACGTCGCCGGTGAGGCATTGGGAATGCACGCGCACCAGAGGAGGCGCAGCCCGGATGTCACCGGTCACCAGGGCAACCGCTGTCTCCATCCGGCGCTCCGATCCTGTCTGGTCGTAGCCTTCGAAGCCCAGGATGCGGAACTGTCCCCAGCGCGTGGGGAAGTCGGCTTCGGCCACTTTGCGGATTTCGTAACCGTGATCCACTGCGCTGATTATAGCCGCGAAGCTATTGCCGGCCTGGAGGCACGGCATGCAGCCGCCGCCGCTGCCGTGCTAGAGTTACGCACGTCCGCCGTGGACTCGAAGTTCATCCTCGTTACCCTGCTGATCAAGCTGGGCGTGGCTGCGGCCGTTGCCAGCGCTCTTGTCCGATCCCGCTATTTTAAGCAACTGGTTTTTCGCGAAGAGCGCAGCCTGGCACAGGTCATCCACCTGGTCCTGCTTATCTCCGTGCCTTTTGCCCTTGGCGTCGTGGTGCGCGTGGGGGTTCGCAACTTCCTGGCCGCTGACGTGGCCTTCGAGAGCGCCATACTGATCGGCGTCATCGGCGGGCCGTTGGCGGGAGCGCTGGGGGCGGCCATGCTGGGTGCCCCGGCAACCTTCAACGGAGAATATTTGGCGCTGCCGTTCTATCTGGCTTCCGGCCTGCTGGCGGGCGTATTGCGCAAGATGGCCCAGGACAAGGAGGAAATCTGGTCTTTCACCCCGTTTGTGGATTTGAGTATCTACCGCTGGATCCGCAGGCACATTCCCCATCCCCGCCTGGACTGGCAGACGACTTTCTTCCTGGTGATCTTGGCCATGCAGTTCTTGCGGCAGGAGCTGGGGAGCAGGTTTCCCGGGCTGCTGTTCTACCTGCCCACGCCTACTTGGGGCACGTGGTTCGCAGTTTACGGCACTGCCGTTGCCGCGGTCGCCATCCCGCTGAAGATCTGGAATAACACCCGCATCGAGATGAAGCTGGAACAGCAGGAGCGGCTGCTGCTGCACGCGCGCCTGGAGGCGCTGCAGAGCCAGGTAAACCCGCACTTCCTCTTCAATACCCTGAACTCCATTGCCTCGTTGGTACGATTCGACCCGGATATGGCGCGGGTTCTCATCGTCAAGCTGGCCAACATTCTGCGGCGCATCCTGCGCAAGAGCGACACCTTCGTCCGCCTGCGCGACGAGTTGGAGTTTATCGACGACTATCTGGACATCGAGGTGGTGCGCTTCGGGCGTGACAAGCTGCGCGTGGTCAAGCAACTTGATCCCGCTACCCTCGACCTGATTGTGCCCAGCATGCTCCTACAGCCGCTGATCGAGAACTCCATCAAGCACGGCCTCTCGCCCAAGATCGAGGGCGGCAGCATCAACTTGCGCAGCCGCCTCGCTGGCGCCAACTTGGTGATCGAGGTGCAGGACGATGGCGTGGGGATGAGTGTCTCCGGCGAAGTAGCTGGAGTGGTGCCTAGCACCGGCATCGGTATGTCGAACGTGGCCGAGCGCCTGAAGGTGCTGTATGGGGAGGCCGCCAGCATGATCGTCTCGAACGCCGATGGACGCGGCACTCGCGTCACCATACAGGTACCGATTCTGGATTCGAGCGACGGCCATGTGGAAACGGCCTCTGGCGTGGCTTACTCCGCCCGCTCCAGCACGCAGCGGTAGAACTGCTCGTACTGGGGGATGATCTTGGTGCTGCAAAAGTGGGTCTGCGCCGCGAGGCGCGCGTGCGTGCCCATTTCCCTCAGGCGCTTTTCGTCGCTCAGCAGATCAAGGGCGTAGCCGGCCATGGCGTCCACGTCTCCGACCTCGGCTAGCATCCCGGTCTTGCCATCTTCGACGACTTCGGGTATGCCGCCCACGCGCGTCGCTACCGATGGAACTTCGCAGGCCATGGCTTCCAGCACCGCCAATCCAAAAGATTCCAGTTGGCTGGGTAGCAACATCAGGTCGGCAATGGCCAGCTTCTCATAGACCCGGTCCTGCTTGCCGAGGAAGCTAACCCGATCTTGCATGCCCTTGCGGCGGACCAGCCATTCGGCGGTGGAGCGCTCCGGGCCGTCGCCAATCAGCAGCAGGCGGGAGGGAAGCTCTTTCCGCACCCGATCGAAGATCTCAATCACGTCCGCCAGCCGCTTCACCGGGCGGAAGTTCGACAGATGCACAAGAATGCGCTCGCCCGCTTCGGCATACTCGCGGCGTCGGCGCTTCAGTTCGGGATCGCGCCGGTAGATGTCGCAGTTGACAAAGTTGTAGATCACCTGGATGGGGTTACGGGTCTCGAACACCTGCAGGGTGCGGTCGCGAAGGTAGTTGGAGATGGCCGTGACGCCGTCGCTCTGCTCGATGGAAAAGCGCGTTATGGGAAGGTATGAGCGGTCGGCACCCACCAGGGTGATGTCGGTGCCGTGCAGGGTGGTGACGAATGGCAGCTTTCGCCCCGAGGCCGCCAGCATCTGCCGGGCAAGCATGGCGCTGACCGAATGTGGGATGGCGTAGTGCACGTGCAGCAAGTCGAGCGCATACATCTCCGCTACCTCGGCCATGCGCGTGGCCAATGCCAGATCGTAGGGCGGATACTCGAACAGGGGGTAGTTGGAGACGTCAACTTCGTGGAAGTGGATGTTGGGGTGGCTGGTGTCCAGACGAATGGGAGGTTTGTAAGAGATGAAGTGGACCTGGTGCTCGCGCTGCGCGAGCTCCATCCCCAGCTCGGTGGCCACAACACCACTGCCGCCGTAAGTCGGATAGCAGGTGATCCCAATCTTCATAGCCGCTGAGGTCATTGGATGGCGCTGGCCGCTGCAGGATTCAACCGGGCAGGCCGCTCGATACGGAGCTGGTTGTGACACTCACGGTCGCCGCAGGCAAGTCCCAATACGAGATCACCTCTATTCCGCAATGTTCGAGCGCTTGCCGGGCCGCCGGCGACGTCAGCACCCTTAACTCCGCGGGGCGCGACTCGCGCAGCCGGGTTCCGGCGCGGCGCAGATCGTCGTCGCAATACCCGGGGTGGCACACCAGTTCCCAGGTGCCTTCCGGAATGCAACCGGCGATAGCGGCGAACAACCTCTCGTCCAGCGACCCAGTGATCACGATGCCGAAGGTGCCGTCGGTGGTCACCATGCTTTCGGTCTCGACCATTTCGCAGAAACGCTCGCTGAACCGGCGGAGCACCCGCACCTCGGTGTAGCGCGACCACAGCCGCGGCCGCCGCACCAGATGCGAGAACGCGAGTGGCTTCAGGGGCGCGAAAGGGTTGCGCACTGCATGGATTCCGCATGCCTTGGCCGCCCGCAGCAACGGCCGGGCGATCACGGGCAGGATGTGCGTGTGCTTGTGCGTATCGAAGTGGGACAGCCTGAGGCCGGCACCCTGGAGCTTGGTGATCTGCGCACTGGCCTCGGCTAGGATCTCATCCGAGGAGATCTGCCCACGGATTACCGCGGCGAAGAAGTCCAGCCAGCGTTCACGGAAGCGTGGCGCGCCGTTGCGGACGGTCAGCGTCTGAATCTGGTTGGGCGGCAGCACGGGCCGACCATCAATCAGTACCACGTGGCAGCCGAGGCTCAGCCCCTCGGCGCGGCGCGCCAGCCGAATAGCGTCTTCCACTGCTGGCCCATTGGCCATCATCGTGGCGGAGGAGACTACGCCGCTGCCGTGGGCTTCGAGAATGGCACGATTGACGCCGGGGGTGAGACCGAAATCATCGGCGTTGATAATCAGCCGCCGCACTGGGCCAGTGTAGAGCCAACGGCCATCAGCCGTCAGCTATCAGGTTGCCAAGTGCCAGGTGATTGTCATGCTGGGCGCAGCGAAGTTAGAGGCTAGGAACTAGGAAGCTAGCAGCTGATCTACGCCACCGGCTGATGGCGTTCCATCCTGGCCCTATCGGCTTCCTCGAGGAAGTACTTGATCTTTTCCAGCAGGGCGGGGAAGAGTTCTTGTTTCTGTAGGCAGGCGACTATGTCCTTGCCGCCATCAACCGGGCCATAGCCAGTAACGATAATAACCGGCGTGTGTGGGCTGCGCGCGTGGATTTCCCGGGCCAGCTCCAGCCCATTCATTCCTTCCATGCGGAAGTCGGTCACCAGGATATCGAAGTCCTGCTGGTCGAATTTCCGGAGGGCATCTTCGCCGTTGTAGGCGGAAACGGCGCGGTAACCATGCATCTCCAGGATCTCGCAGCTCAGGCGGGCCAGGACTTCATGGTCGTCGACAAAGAGGATGGTTCGCATTTGGAAAGGGCCTCCACGCGCGGAGAGGATTGCCTACGGGTCAGGCCCGCAGCATTGGTCTGTGCTGCCAGTCTTTTTCTTGGTTTCCGAGATGGGGGAAAGGGATGCCCACGCGCGCGGAAAAATTCGTGAACCCCTGCCGGCACTAGCATTTACGCGGCCAAAATCTTGGCGGAGGGCGGCATCGGCAGGAACAATGAGACCTGTTATACTGCGAATAGGAGCGGGTCGCGCTCAGCGAGTACCCCTCAAACGGGGCGGTTAGCTCAGCTGGTTAGAGCGCGTGCCTTACAAGCACGAGGTCGAAGGTTCGAGTCCTTCACTGCCCACCATGCCTTACCGCCGCTTCACCGGCGCGCGGGGACGTAGTTCAGTTGGTTAGAACGCTGCCCTGTCACGGCAGAGGTCGCGGGTTCGAGTCCCGTCGTCCCCGCCATTTGCTTTCAAGAGCTTGACGAAAGTAGTTGATAGCACCCCCTGTCGGGAAGCTTGTCCGGAGACCCTGGTATGGAACGTTATGGCGTAGTTTCTCAAGCCTGGACCGGGTCGATTTTCTCAGCGTCCACGCCGAGTTCCTGGAACGCTTTTTTCGTCCGGCCCACATCGAAGTTGCTTTCCCGGGCCAGACGCGACAGTGCCGCCGCGGCGATCGATTCCGCGTTCACTTCAAAGTGCCGCCTTAAGTACTCGCGATTGTCGCTGCGTCCGAAGCCATCAGTCCCCAGGGTTACCAGCCGGCCTGCCAGCCAGGGCGCAAGCTGGTCCGGCACAGCCTTCATGTAGTCGGTGGCCGCGACAATCGGTCCCTCGGCTCCATCGAGTGCATTCAGGATATAAGGCCGCCTTTCAGGTTCGGCCGGATGCAGCCGGTTCCAGCGCTCGGTCGCGATTGCCTCACGACGAAGCTGGTTGTAGCTGGTCACGCTCCACACGTCCGCCTGCACCGAGTATTTCTCGGCCAGAATGCTCTGCGCACGCAGCGCCTCATTCAGGATCGGACCGCTGCCGAACAGTTGGACCGTCGCTTTGCCGCCAGCGGCCGCTTTGTATTTGTAAATACCGCGAAGAATACCCTGGCAGCAGCCCTCTGGCATTTCCGGCATTGCGTAGGTTTCGTTATAGAGCGTGATGTAGTAGAAGATGTCTTCACCCTCCTGATACATGCGACGGATGCCGTCCTGGATGATGACGGCGAGTTCATACGCGAAAGCCGGATCGTAAGTAGCACAGGTCGGAACCGTGCTCGAGAGCACGATGCTGTGCCCGTCCTGGTGTTGCAAGCCTTCGCCCGCCAGCGTTGTTCTGCCCGCTGTACCACCCAATAGGAATCCCTTGCCTCGCGCATCGGCGAAAGCCCAGATCAGGTCACCGACCCGCTGGAATCCAAACATGGAGTAGAAGGTGAAAAACGGAATCATCGACACCCGATAGTTGCAATATGCAGTGCCGGCCGCGGTGAACGAGCCCATGGATCCCGCTTCGGTGATCCCCTCCTCGAGAATCTGCCCGTCCTTTGCCTCGCGGTAATAGAGCAGCATGTCCTGGTCGTGAGGCTTATAAAGCTGCCCCTGGCTGGCGTAGATTCCCACTTGGCGGATGAGGGACTCCATGCCGAATGTCCGTGCCTCGTCGGGAATAATGGGCACAATCAACTTGCCGATCTGGGGGTGTTTCAGCATGTGTCGCAGCATGCTGACAAAAGCCATGGTGGTGGAGACCGCTCTTCCTTTTGACCCTCCCAGCGGCTCGGAGAACTCCTCGAGTGGCGGAGCGACAAAGTGGCTCGCCGGCACCTGTCGCGCAGGCAAGTATCCGCCGAGCTGCCGCCTCCGCTCCTTTAGATGGGTGATCTCCAGACTGTCTTCCGGTGGGCGATAGAATGCGCCTTCCTTTGCCGCCTGCTCGGGAATCGGAATTTCGAAGCGGGAGATGAAGGCAGTCAGGGACTCGTCATTGAGCTTTTTCTCTTGATGCGTGGCGTTGCGCGCCTCTGCCGACCCGAGGCCATATCCCTTGATCGTTTTGGCCAGGATCACCGTCGGCCTACCCCCGTGCTCTACCGCGCGCTTGTAGGCGTTATAGATCTTTTGCGGGTCATGCCCGCCCAGGCGCATCTGGGCAAGCTGGGCATCGCTCATGTCCGCCACGAGCTCCAGCAGCTCGGGATATTTTCCGAAGAACTCCTTGCGGATATACGCGCCGCCCTTGACCTTAAGATTCTGGTATTCGCCATCAACGCACTCTTCCATGCGCTTCAGCAGGAGCCCGGATTTATCGCGCTCGAGCAGGGGATCCCAGTCGCAGCCCCAGATCACCTTGATCACATTCCATCCCGCGCCCCGAAAAGCCGCTTCCAGCTCCTGGATGATCTTTCCATTGCCACGCACCGGGCCATCCAGGCGCTGGAGGTTGCAATTGATTACGAAGATCAGGTTGTCCAGTTTCTCGCGGGAGCCCAGGGTCAGCGAACCCATAGCTTCCGGTTCGTCAGTCTCGCCATCGCCCACGAATGCCCATACCTTGCGCGGCGTCGCGGGAATGATGTTTCGGCTCTCCAGGTAGCGCATGAAACGAGCCTGGTAGATGGCATTGATCGGCCCCAGCCCCATGGAGACGGTGGGGAATTGCCAGAACTCGGGCATCAGCCAGGGGTGCGGATACGAGGAGAGGCCGGGAGTGTCCCGCAGCTCATGCCGAAAATTCAGCAGGTGCTGTTCGGTGAGACGCCCCTCGAGAAAGGCCCGCGCATACACGCCCGGTGAGCCGTGGCCCTGAAAATAAATGAAATCACCCGGTTGGTCCCCGTACGAAGCGCGGAAGAAGTGATTGAAGCCGACCTCTAGCAGCGACGCCAGCGAAGAGTAGGTGGAAATGTGGCCGCCGATGCCTGGATCTTTTTTGTTCTGGCGATGCACCATGGCCAGCGCGTTCCAGCGAATCAGGCTCTTGATGCGTCGCTCGAGCACGCGATCACCAGGGTAGGGTTCCTCTTCGTCCGCGGGGATGGTGTTGACGTAGGGGGTATTCAACTGAACGGGCACGTCCACCCCGATCTGACGCGCACGCCTGGAAAGGGTTTCGAGTAGCTGATCCCCCCGATTCGCACCTTCCTCCCACACTATCTGGTCGAAAGCCTCAATCCACTCGGAGATTTCTTCAAGATCCGGTTCTCTCGCAACTGCGAGTTTCGTGTTCATAGACATCTCTTCTTCTCTTCCTGTGTGGAACCACCCAAGGCGATGGCTCGATCGTGTTTAAAGACATCATAGGTCAATAACGGTGTTTCCCGCATCGCCGGTGGCCGATTGCACACACGCACCATTTCTTGTCTCATCCCGGCATGGGCAGGGCAGCTGGTTGGCGGCCTTCCCGGTTCGGAGTCGGGCCCGCGGGCGGCTTGAGTACGCTGATCGCGGCAAAGGGCCGCGGGCTCAAATCTACTCCCCGCCGCTGGGTTGCTGGAGGCCGTGGGTGCCGCTAGAAATCAGGCGGCGGTCTCTTGCCTTCGGCTTGCGCTCTTTCGCCGGACCCGTTTTGAAAGCAGGGACTTTGCCTTTTCCAACTCCGCTCTCCTCCTGGTGCTCAAGCCCCGTCCTGCCCGGTTGATGAAGTAGGTAAGCATCCGCATCCCGGAAGCGGGACCTTTAGGCGCGACTTTCTTTGAAGCCAATGTTCTGGCGATGGTGTTCGCACTCTTGGTGAACAGTCCGGCAGGAGGATGAGTGGAGTCGGTCTTAACACTCGCCACCCATCTTTTCTTTTTTCTCTGGCCCATACCTCCTTCTCCATGAACAGGTGCTGAAGAATTTGGATGCATTCGTCATCCGTGGCTGTGGACCTGCCACCTTGCCTCATTTCTTGTGCATTTCACGTCAGTGAACCAGCCTCGCACTCAGCCCTCCTCGCCGCTGATTGTCGCATCTGATGCTCTGTTCCCCTGAAAATTCAGCAGGAGGTCGTATGCGAAACGTGCGACTGCTTTCTGTGGTATTGGTGCTGGCGCTCGCAGTGGCGGTGGGATGCTCCACGAAGCAAGCCGGCACTCAGTCGGTGAAAGACAACGTGACGAAGTCGCTCGAGCAAGCCGGGCTCAAGCAAATCGACGTCAAAGAAGACCGCGACAAGAAGGTGATCACCCTCAGCGGGAATGTAGAGTCGGAAGACGAGAAGAACCGGGCGGCGGAGATGGCCAAGTCGGCAGCGCCTGGCTGGGTCGTAGCCAACGAGATCGGGGTTCGGCCGCAAGGCGTTGAGAGCGAAGCGCGCGAGGTCTCGAGCAATCTGGATGACGCCATCGAGAACAACTTCAAGGCGGCGCTGGTGGCCAACAGGCTCGACGACCAGCACATCCGCTACGATGCCAAGAACGGCGTGCTCACCCTGGAAGGCGATGTGGATACCACGCAGCAGCGGCGGATGATCGAAAAGCTTGCCGCCTCCGTCCCGAACGTCACCCAGGTGGTGAACAAGCTGGAGGTCAAAAGAGCGCGTAAGTAGCCGATCTGCGGAAAACCTGGATCCTTCCGCTACAAGCGATGGCCGACACGCGCCCAGCGCGCGTGTCGCAGCCGCTGTAGTGCCATGGCGGTGTAGAGCTGCAGGCGAGAGCTGAGGCCCTCGTCGAGCAACAGCGAAGCCGGCGCATGGTAGGACCAGAAGACAACTAGGGCTTTACCGCTCACATTTTCCGCCGGCACCGTGCCACGTTCGCGGCTGTCGGAGGAGAAGTCGCGGTTGTCTCCCATAACGAACACGCACCCCGGGGGCACGAAACGGGGCGACATCGATTCCGGCGTCCGGATACGACGCCGATGGATTGCGTAAGGCTCGGCGAGCGGCAGGCCGTTGACGTAAACGGTGTCGTGGCGGATCTCGATGGTGTCGCCGCCGGTGGCGATCACTCGCTTGAGGTAGCCGGTTTTCGGATCATCGGTGAACCGCAGCGCGACGATGTCGCCGACGCTGAGCTGTTTGGAGTGCGGCAGCCGCCACGGCGTGAAAGGTACGCGCGGTCCATACGGCAGCCGGTTCAGTAGCAGGTAGTCACCAACCAAGACCGTGCCTTCCATCGAGCTGGTAGGGACCACACAGGGCTCGATGATGAATGTGCGAATGAGTGCCAGTGCCAGCAGCACGGCGAACAGCCAACGTACGCGTGTAAAGCAGTTGAGCGGCGGTTGGGGCAACGTGCAGCGATCATGAAAACGGGCGCAAGAGAGAGCAATCAGGCATATGGCCTAGCGCCGGTAACGCCGATGGTTCCAGTGGGTGTGGAGTAACTAAGGAAGACAGCGCAGGGCTTGCGCCCGGGCTGCTGAGATCAGCGTCCTGGGCGGCGCCACCCGCGGGCCAGCCGCACGATGGAGGCGGCCGCCATGTAACGCACGGGCCGCTTGTCGTCTTCCAGCAGGGGTTGCAGGTGAGGGATGGCCGCCTTGTGCGAGATATCGCCGAGGGCCTTGGAGGCCGCCGAACGCACCACCCAATTCTTGTCACCCAGAGCGAGCACCAGTTGCTGGAAGGATTTCGGGTCGGGATCCTGGCCCAGCATAGTTGCCGAGAGTGCGCACGCCGGCGCCGAAGGGTCTTTTTTTAATTCCTCGGCGACGGAAATGCCGATGGCAAACGGACCGAGTAGCGCGCTAGCCGCGTGCCTGGCTCCGATCAGGGCTAGGGAGACCGGATTGTGCAGCTTCTCTCGCGCTTGAGAGAGTTTGCCTTCCACGATTCCTACCGTCGCAGGCTCTTCGCCGGAGAGAATGCCGAGAAAGAGGTCTCGGCCGCTGCGGTCTCCCATCTGCCATAGGGCCCGGGCGGCGGTGAAGCGAACCTCGGGAGATTCATCCGCCAGCGCCTGCCGCAGGCGAGGGATTGAAGCGCGCGACTTCACGTCGCCCAGCGCAGCTGCTGCCACCTGCCGGACGTCGGCATCTTTGTCGTCAAGAGCTGACTCAACAAGGCGCACTACAGGCTTCCGGAGCCCAATGGTACCGAGGGCGGCTACCGCGTCGGCGCGATGCGAGCCATCGTCGTCTTGCAGGCCGGCCGCTAGGAGGTTCCACGCGCGGATGTCGATTGCCCCGACCGGAGCCGCGGGTGCTCTCTTCGGGGCAGCAGGTTCGGAAGCGGCACTCGTATCCGATTGGGGTTGGGATTGGGCTCCAGCGGGATGTGTAGCCAGGAAGGCGACTACCACGGCGGTAAGAGCGCCAGCAACACCGAAACGCATAAGATGAACCTCCGCTCCGGTATGAGCAGGGATGTCACTCCGGAGTTGCCGCCGATCGTGAACAGCCATGCCTGCATTGCTAGCGCCGGCCCTTTGGCGGTCGGGCATGGGGTAAGAGGTTTCGCCCTAGATGCGCTAGGACAACAACCCCAAACGGGCGTGCTATTTCAAGCGGAGCAACTCGTACCGGAATACACCCGTGGAGAGGAAGCTTGAAATGCCGCCACAGGTCGTTGGCCAAAAGAGCGGCACGGTGATCGGCCGGGGTATGTCTTGCGGGCGGTCTTGCTCGGTCCAGGGGGAGCGGTGCCGCTTCAGCTACCCAGGCGGCGCCGCCTGCGCTTGATCAGCAGGACGACCACCACAATGGCCAGGAGCAGCAACAGCAATGTCTGCTGCTTTTGGGTAATCAGCCACAGACCGAGATTTTCAGCCGCGGCAGCAGGAATCGCCAACATCATTAGCCACAGTAGGATCAACAGGGAGCGCATGGGTGCAACTCTCCTTTTCGCCGATGCTAGCCGAAGGCAATGGCCACCGCAATGTCGTGTGAAGCAGGGGAAATGAGTTGGTTAACCGTGGATTTCTATCGAGTGCTTCAATTCCCGAGGGCAATAGATGCACAAAGACCGCAGTGCAAAGCACGTCCTCTTGCGATCTTTGCGTGTGCTCCGCGCTTTCCGTTGATCCATGTTCTCACCTGCCGCCGGTGTTGGCAGGAACCGCGAGATTCTGGTCAAGTCGTAGGATAAGCCCGATGTCGCCGGCTAGCCCGCGAGGCCGCGCGCGCCCTCTAACAGCGCTTTCTCTCCTCTATAATCTGCTTTCGTCTTAACGAGGTTCTGCATCCAAAGGAGCGGGTTTTTAGATGATCAAGGCGAAGCCGAAAGTGCTGGTCGTAGATGACCACCAAGTCATTGCCGACACGCTGGCCATCATTCTTAACCAGCAGGGCTACGATGCCGCGGCCGTGTATAGTGGAACGGCAGCCGTAGAACGTGCCCGGGCGGTGCATCCCGATCTGGTCATCAGCGACGTCGTCATGCCGGACATGGATGGCATCGAGGCCGCGATCCAGATCCGCCGGTTTTTACCCTCCTGCAAGATCCTGTTGTTTTCCGGCCAGGCCGTCACCGCCGACCTGCTTGAGAATGCGCGCGCCCGCGGACACGACTTCGAGATCCTGGCAAAGCCCGTCCACCCTCAGGATTTGCTTGCGAAGCTAAGGGAATGACATCAGCCCTTGCCTCTTAGCTAGCTCTTAGCTCCACCATAAGCCTCAGGAACGATTTGTCTATCGAAGGCCGGTTGACGAATCACGATTTCCAGGTTAGATCTCGCGGCGGCCTTCCATGGCCTTAAGCATGGTGACCTCGTCGGTGTACTCAAGGTCGCTGCCCACTGGAATGCCCATAGCAATGCGCGTCACCTTCAGGCCGGGACGCCTGATGAGATTGGCAAGATGCACGGCGGTGGCTTCGCCTTCCACGGTGGGATTGGTAGCGATGATGACCTCGTCCACTTGGCGGCCGTCAACGCGGCGCACCAGGTTGGCGGTGCGCAACTGCTCGGGTCCGATGCCGTGCAGGGGAGAAATCGACCCGTGCAGCACGTGGTAGACCCCGTTGTAGTTGTGGGTCTTTTCGATGGCTGCGATATTGGTGGGCTCCTCGACCACACAGACCAGGCGTTGGTTGCGGGTCGGGTTGGAACAGTAGGTGCAGGGATCAACGTCGGTAATGTTGTTGCAGATGGAACAGAGCTGCAGCTTTGCTTTGACGTCGCGGACGGCGGCGGCGAGCGCCTCGGCATCGTCGTCGCTGGAGCGCAAGATGTGAAAGGCCAGGCGCTGCGCGCTCTTGCTGCCGATGCCGGGCAGCTTCTTCAGCTCGTCAATCAAGCGAGCCATGGGCTCGGCGAACTTTGACATTTGTGATTTCTGATTTGTGATTTGCGATTTCGGATTCTCCTGATCCACAAATCACAAATTACAAATTACAAGATTCCCGCCAGTCCTCCCAGCATGCCACCGACCTTGGACTGCAGCTCCTCATCCACCTTCCTGCCGGCCTCGTTGACGGCGGCCACGATCAAATCCTGCAGCATTTCCAAGTCGCCGGCGGTGACCGCCTCGGGATCGATCCTGACCGACAGCAGCTGCTTCTGGCCATTCATCTTGACGGTGACGTTGCCCCCGCCGGCCGAAGCTTCTACCGTGGTCTCCTGCATTTTTTTCTGCAGATCCTCGGCCTGTCGCTTGGCCTGCGACATCAAGTCCTGTAGCTGGCGCGGATCAAAGCCGGGCATTTGGGTCTCCTGTGCGCAGGATAACAGGACAGCCACGCCAGCGCACGGCGGCTGGGAGGTGCCTGGGACTTAGCGCTGCTTGTCGCGGTAGTCGATAACGGAGCGGATCTCAGCGCCGAACTTCTCCTGCATGCGGCGCACGAGAGGATCCTGAGCAGCGCGGTCGGCAGCCGAAAGGGAGCCGTTGGGTTGCGGACGCGGGCTGCCGTTACCGCCTTCGTTGCCGACCACACGCAGGCGGAGGGGCCGGCTGGCGGCGGCTGTGGCGGCGGCTGTGGCCACTCGCTTAGGTTCAGCGCCAAAGGACATCTCGACGATGCGCGCCGACTCGGCCACTCGGATCACCGCCTCGCCACCTTGTACGCTCCACTGCCCGCGCTCCAGCATCGAGGCGAGCAGGCGATGGTTGGCGTTCTCTAGAGCAGAGAGCACGTCTGCGCGGATGCGCTCGACGCCACAGCTCGTGGGGCTTTCTTCAACGGTTACTTGAGGGGCTTCGACCACCGCCAGCCCGGTTCCGTGGGCGGCTGGCTGCCCTTGGGTCGACATCTCTGGGTTGCTGCGCTTCCTCGCCAAATCGGCCTGGAACGGTGAGGTACGTGGCTGACGATCTGCGGGAGGCGCGGCAGTACGCTCCTCAGAAGGTTCGCGCGATGCGGCGATGCGAGGGATGACTTCGCTGCGCCCTCCTGCACCTTTCTGCGCGGCAGCTTCGGTCAGAGCCTGCTCGATGGGTAGGAGCCGCTGCGCGTGCACCATCTTCAGCAGGCCGAGCTCCAGATGGAAGCGCTGTTCTTGCTTGTAAGCCAGCTCGCTGTGGGTGCGGAGGAGGATCTGCAGGAAGCGCGTCAAGTCTTCCTCGCCGAAGTTTTCTGCTACGCGGGCTGCGCGGGCGCGCTCGTCGGCGGAGATTTGCAGCAAGGCGGATTCCCCGCCGGCCACCTTGGCAACCAGAGCATTGCGCAGGAAGCGCACCATTTGTCGGGCAAAGTGGGTGGGGTTATGGCCCTCGGTTACCAGCTTGTCCACCAGGCGGAGCACGTCCTGGCTGGAGTTGTTAGCGACTGCATCCATCACCTGCTCGAGCACTTCGGAGGGGACCGCACCGACCAGGCTGCGCACCAGGTCGGCAGTGAGCGTGGTGCCGCAGCAGGCGATGGCCTGGTCCATGATGGAAAGCGCGTCGCGCATAGAGCCGTCGCCGGCCTCGGCCAGCATGGCCAGGGCATTATCGTCGGCCTGGATGCCCTCGCGTTGAGCGATCTCGCGCAACTGGCCGACGATTTCCTCAAAGCGCACGGCGTGAAAGCTGAAGTGCTGGCAGCGTGAGCGGATGGTCTGCGGGATGTCCTCAGGCTGTGTGGTCGCCATCATGAAAACAACATGCGGCGGCGGTTCCTCCAGCGTCTTCAGCAGGGCATTGAAGGCGGCTTCGGTGATCTGATGCGCCTCGTCCAGGATCCAGACCTTGTAGCGGTCGCGTGCGGGCCGATAACGAGCAGCTTCGCGCAACTCGCGGATTTCGTCGATGCCGCGGTTGGTAGCGGCGTCAATCTCGATCACGTCAACCGAGCGGCCTTCGCGGACCTCCACGCAGGAGTCGCAAGTACCGCAGGGCTCGGTCACGGGGCGGTCGGCGGAGCGGCAGTTGAGCGCCATGGCTAGGATGCGCGCCACGGTGGTCTTGCCGATCCCGCGGTGGCCGCTGAATATGTAGCCGTGCGCGATGCGGCCCTGCTCGATGGCGTTCTTCAACGTGCGGGTGACGTGGTCCTGACCGATTACATCAGAGAAGTGTTGAGGACGATACTTGCGCGCCAGGACCTGGTAGCTCATGGAAGTTTCGATTATACGATGGCGCGTGGCGGCTACCAGCCGCTAGCTTCCAACTCCTAACTGTGGAGACGTAGCATGCTACATCTCTACTTCCAAAGCAGTTTCTCTCGCGGCGAAGGCTATGAGGCCAAACGATAATGGCAGGTACGCCATGCGCCTGTTCCTGCTTGCAACCAGCCCTTTATCGGGGTAGGCTGTCCCCGCAAATTGTGCTTTGTACTGGCGGGGAGACGGCCATATGGCTTTGAAGATATTCACGCGCACCCTCGGCCCGGTTGCGGTGGTGAACTGCAGCGGGCGGATAGTCTTTGGGGAAGAGGCGGCGGAGCTGCGGGAGAAGATCAAGGGGCTGCTCGGGGAGACGCGCCAAATCGTGCTCGACCTGGGTGGCGTCACCTACATCGACAGCGGAGGCCTGGGTACCCTGGTGGGGCTCTACAGCTCGGCCCGTGCCGCCGGCGGGGAGATCAAGCTGGCCAACCTGACGCAGCGCGTGCGTGACCTGCTGCAGATCACCAAGCTGATGACCGTGTTTGATTGCTACGACAACGTCGACGCGGCCATCGCGGCCTTCCAGAAGCGGGCCACGGCGTGAAGTAGCCGCCCTCGGCGACGCGGTTTCTATGCCCGCCCGGTCAATATGACCGGGCGATCTTGTTTCGGGCGCTATAGCAACTCAGATTCCGAGCAAACGGCCGCGCTCGGGCGTGGTTCACTGGGAACTGAGTACTGAATACTGAGAACTGAAGTCATGGTGGAGGCGCCGGGAGTTGAACCCGGGTCCGAAGATGTTACTGGCGAAGAGCCTACATGCTTGTTCCGTTCCGCATGGTTCGCTGCTCGCGCTCGAGAACGGACAAGAAACGCGAACCGCTAGCCCGTAAGTCTCGTTCGGGACGCCCAGGCGTAGCGTCCAGAACCAGTCCGCTGTGCGACGCCCTTCCGCAGCCCGCGGACCAAGCCGCGGAGGACGGCTACTTAACTAATTAAGCAGCGTATGCCAGCTGTGTGTTGGCAATTGTGTTTTTGCACGCGATTACGGGTGTGTGCACCCCGGCATGCCTCTCGGCCGCAAGCATCTCCGTCGAAGCCGTGACGCCCCCATTGGAGAAGCGCATTGTGCGCGCTGCGGCAGGTCAAAGAGCTACTTCCAAAGTTAGTGTGCAAGTGCTTGAAAGTCAAGATATTAGATGCTCGGTAAGCCATGGCGATTCGATGTTGATCGAGAGCTAATGCAGGTTTGTGCGGGGCCGCTGATCTCTGTACATTAGCGCAACCGTGTCCACCGAGAGCGTCGCCGCTGAGCCTCGCCTTTCCACTCCCATCAAAGACAATCCCAGGACCATCTTCGGCTGGTGCATGTATGACTGGGCCAACTCGGCCTACATCACCACTGCCGTGGGACTGATTCCCTTGTACTTCGCCAACGTGGTGGTGGGGCGCGAAGGCGTGACCATCCGGGGCACGCATTACCACCCTGACAGCCTCTGGGGGCTGATGGTGGGCGTGGCCGATGTGCTGGCGTTTCTGGCCGCGCCGGTGCTGGGCGCAATCGCAGATTTCTCCGCCGCGAAAAAGCGCTTCCTGCTCATGTTCGCCTACACCGGCTCGCTGTTCACCCTACTGCTGTACTTCTCGCGCTCCGGCGATCTCTATCGCACCATGCTGTTCTTCGTGGTGGCGCAGTTCTGCTATGTCAGCGCCAATGTTTTCTACGACGCTTTCCTGCCACAGATCGCGAGCGAGCAGCGCATGGACTGGGTCTCGGGCAAAGGCTACTCGTTCGGGTACGTGGGAGGCGGCTTGCAGTTTGCCATCGCGCTGGGACTAATCGTCGGACACGGGCGGCTGGGTATCGCCCAGGAGACGGCGGCGCGCGTTGGCATCGGCATGGCGGGCCTGTGGTGGGCCGGATTCACGCTGTTCACGGCGAAGTTGCTGTGGGAAGCACCTGCTGGCGAACGATTACCCGAGGCCTATCGTCGCTGGCCGCGCCCGCTGGCCCTGGCCGCGATGGGTCTGGAGCGGACCTGGGCGACGACCCGCCGGGTGCGCCGTTTCCGCCACCTCGTGCTGTTTCTGCTGGCTTTCATGTTCTACAACGACGGCATACAGACAGTGATCAATCTGGCCACAACCTACGGTTCGGTCGAGATGCGCCTGCCGACCGCGGTACTGATGGGCACGCTGCTTGCGATCCAATTCGTCGCCACCCTCGGCGCCTTGCTCTTCAGTTGGATCGCAGGGCGCCTGGGCACGAAGCGCTCCATCATGCTCACGCTGGTGCTGTGGTCAGGCGTGGTGATCTATGCCTACTTCATGACCAACGCAACTCAGTTTTTCGTGCTGGGGATCATTGTGGGCATCGTGCTGGGCGGTTCGCAGGCCCTGAGCCGCTCGTTTTTCGGCAGCATGGTCCCGGAACAGGCCAGCGCCGAGTTCTACGGGTTCTACACAGTCTTTACCAAATTTTCTGCGGTGTGGGGACCTTTCGCATTCGCTCTGATGAAGCAATGGACGGGATCGTCCCGCCAGGCCATCGTATCGCTCATCGCGTTTTTCCTGGTTGGGATGACGCTGCTGCAGTTCGTCAATGAGACCAAGGCACGAGAGGCCAGGGAAGCCGGGGCGTTCTAGTAAGATCGTGCTTGTGCGAGCCCCTGCCTCATGACTTGGTTCTGGTGGATTGTGGGTGCGATCTTGGCAGTAGTGTGGCTGGATCGTCTTGTTGACACCGCTCGCGGGATTCCGCGCATCGCCGACATTACCGAGCGGCAATGGGATCGTCATTGGCGGCAGGGAAGCGCTCCCCGCGTGACCATCGTCGTCCCTGCGCGTAACGAGGAAGAGCACCTAGAGGCAGCCCTGCGATCGTTGTTGGCGCTCGACTATCCCGACTACGAAATCATCGCAGTCAACGATCGCTCTACTGATCGCACCGGCGAGATCCTGGACAGCATTGTGGCCAAGGATGCATCCGGCCGTTTCCAGGTGATGCACGTCCGCGAACTGCCGGCCGGCTGGCTCGGTAAGACACACGCCATGTGGATCGCAGCCGAGCGCGCCACGGGCGAGTGGATACTTTTCACTGACGCGGACGTCATCTTTCATCCGGAAGCGCTGCGCCGCGCCATCGCCTATGCCGAAGACACACGGGCTGAGCACCTGGTCTTGTTTCCTACGCACATCTTCCACTCAGTGGGCGAGCGCATGATGGTCGCCTTCTTTCAGACGCTGTTCATCTTCGGGCACCGGGCGTGGAAGGTGTCCGACCCGGATTGCAAGGACCACATAGGAATCGGCGCCTTCAACCTGGTCCGGCGCCGCGTGTACCAAGCCATCGGGACCTATGCCGCGCTGCGCCTGCAGGTGGTGGACGACATGAAGCTGGGCGAGGTGGTCAAGCAGCACCGCTATACGCAGCGCACCGCCTTCGGTCCGGGCCTGGTCCGAGTCCGCTGGGCGCGCGGCGCCATGGGCGTAGTTGATAACCTAACAAAGAACGTATTCGCTGTGATGCTCTTCCGTTGGTATCGCGCCCTGGGCGCTGCCTTCCTGCTGGCGCTGCTTAACCTGGGGCCGTTCCTAGGAGTACTGTTTGCGCTCGGCTGGGCCAAGTTGGGCTTTGTCGCCGCCACTGCCGTGATCGCCCTGATGTATGTGGGCATGTGGCTGCACGCGCGCGAAATCTGGCCGGTGTTATTTTTCCTGCATCCGGTGAGCACAGTGCTCTACGTGTACATCCTACTGCGATCAACTTTCCTGACGCTGTGGCGCGGCGGCGTGGTATGGCGTGGGACCAAGTATCCGCTCCACGAGCTACGCAAGGGAATGGCGTGAGCACCTCGGAACCCCTAAAAAAAACCGCTAGTGAGACTTGCTCGCTGGCTTGGAAAACTTGCCGGCGCTGAACCCGCCCCGGCGCTCGACATCGTACGTCTTGGGCACGGGCGGCAGCTTGGCCGCCTCGCCGCGAAGTTGGCGCGACTCGCGAAGAATGATCTCTGCCTGTCCGCCATATTTCTGCACCTTGCCGTGGACCTCGATGGTCTTGCCCTCCAGTTGACGCACGTCGCCCACGTGGTGAAGGTCACGAGGAAAGACCACCACAGCGAAAGGGCACTGGGTGTAATCCTCGCAAAAGTTGAGGAAATGCGTTCCACTTTTGCCCACGCCGACCTTTATCACCTTCCCGGTGATGCAAACGGTCTGGCCGATCTTCTTCGGGGCCTCCGAGATGGGCAGGCATGCGGCGCAGGCAACATTGGTAAGGAGAAAGATGGCCGCCAAGCGCATCATCCGCGGACTATAGCTCAGCCAAGTCGCGGATTACATTAGCCCGGAGGGCGTAGCCGCGGGAGAGACAGCGCCGGCCCGGGGAGAGTCCGGGCCGGTAGTTTACTTGGCGAAGGAAGAGACGGCCGCGGCCTCGTCGTCCTTCACGTCGAAGACGGTGTAGAGCTTAGTGATCTGCAGCAGGTCATGCACCTTCTTGGTCAGGTTCAGCAGCTTGAGTTCGCCGCCCTGATTGCGCACCGTGGTGAAGGCGCTGACCAGTTCCCCGATCCCGGAACTGTCAATGTAGGTGACGTCGCCCAGGTTCAACAGAATCTTCTTCTGGCCCTTGCCGACGAGTTCGCGGACGGTGTCGCGCAGAACGACGCTGCCCTCGCCCAGGGTAATGCGTCCGCTGAGGTCCACGATAGTCACACCATTCACCTGCCGCGTACTGCTCTTCATGCTCACTGGGCTGCCTCCTTGCCGCCGGCGGCGGCTCCGCCGCGGCCATCGTCGGGCCGCTGCGCAGATTCGCCGCGGACGTTCTTGATCATGGTGACTTCGGTTCCCGATTGGTCGCTATTGGGATCGAGCGGGCGGATCCTGACCTCGTCCATGAAAGCGCGCATCAGAAAGATGCCCCGGCCGGACTGCTTCAGCAAGTTCTCCGGCGACAGCGGGTCGGTAATGTTATTGGGATCCAGCCCCTGCCCCTGATCGGTGACGGTAATGACCAGAGCGTTGCCCGTGCTCTCGAATGCCAGAGTCATCTTTTTTTGGGGGTCGTAGGCATTACCGTGGAGCACGGCGTTGACCGCGGCCTCCCGCACCGCCATGGAGATCTTCTGCGATTCGTCGTCGTCGAAGCCGGCCTGGGCCGCTATCTTTAGTGCCGTCTCCTCAGCGGTATTAATGCTCGTCAGCGACGACTCGAGAGTATAGGAGACCCGGTTTCCGGTCATTTTCAAGGTATCGTGCACCAAGCTGTGGACACCAGGCGGCGGCCTGACGCCGGCGGGCTAAACCTATCGGTAGCGAGCCCGGGCCGGGGAATCGGTAGTTTGCCTGCCGGGTCAGGGAATTGTCAAACGCGCACCCGCGCGCGGCAAAGGATCGGCTGGCGCCCTACGATGGTTGCGGGCCGCAGCACAGGCGCAGAGAAGCGATTGGAAAGTTTCATGCAGTTGGGTATTCTCGGGAATGATGTCGGCGATTGCGTTGTCGGAGCTGCTCGGTTCGCCGGTAATTGACTCCACCGGCAAGATGGGCGGACGTGTGCGCGAACTGGCCATCAGCCCCCAGGACCACCCCAGTCGGATCGCCGCTGTCATCGTCAAGACCAGGCACGGCGACCGAGTAGTGCCGCCGCAGGCGCTCAAAACCGTGGACGGCTTCAAAGTGCACGCCACGATTCCTGCCAGCGACTGGCAGCCGTTCAGCGCCAGCGAAGGACTGCTGCTGCTGGAGCGCGACCTGCTGGACCAGCAGATTATCGATGTCCACGGCCGCAAGGTGGTGCGCGTCAACGACGTGGATCTGATTCAGCAGACCACCAACCATCATCTCGAGCTCAGCGTCGGCGACGTCGAGGTGGGGACGCGCGGGGCGGTGCGCCGCCTGCTGAAGGGTGTGGTTCCGGCGCGAGCCATCAACGCCCTCGTAACCAAGATCCCGTCCAGGGTGATCCCTTGGGAGTTTGTGGACCTGATCGAGACCGACCCGGCGCGGCGCGTGAAGCTGAAGATTGCCCACGAACGCCTGGCACGGCTGCACCCTGCTGACATCGCCGATATCGTCGAGGAACTGGCGCCGGCCGAGCGCGAAGCTGTCTTCGAGACGCTGGACGAGCACGTGGCGGCTGAGGCCCTGGAGGAAGTGAATCCCAAACTGCAGGTCTCGATCGTGGAGTCGCTCGACTCCGACCGGGCCGCCGACATTGTCGAGGAGATGGACCCGGACGCGGCCGCCGACCTGCTCGCCGATCTGCCCCAGGAGACCTCGGAGGTCATTCTCGAGGAAATGGAGCCGGAAGAGCGGAAGGAAGTCGCCGAGCTGCTCGAGTTCCGCGAAAACACAGCCGCCGGTCGCATGACCACGGACTTCATCGCGCTGCCCCCGAGCGCCACCGTGCGCGACGCCATCGACGCCCTGCGCCACTTCGAGGGCGGTGTCGAAACCATCAGTACCATCTTCCTGGTGGACGAGAACAAGAAGCTGGTCGGTGCCGTGCCGCTCACCACCCTGGTGCTGGCCGGACCTGAGGTCCGGCTGTCGGAGCTCGCGGCCGAGCCCCTGATTTCCTGCCCAGCGGGCGCATCGGAAAAAGAGGTCGCTGAATTGTTCGACAAGTACAACCTCTTGACGCTACCAGTGATCGATGGAAACGGCGTGCTGACCGGCATCATTACCGCCGATGACGTGATCAGTCTGTTGCGCAGCAAGCTGTAAAGCAGTAGGCAATGGGCCGCCGTCCGCGATAGATTCATTCCGCAAAATGGCGGCAGCCGAACGGTGCAATGAGGAAGAGATGGCGCAGGCGCTGGAAGACCCGGATCCTGATTTTTCTGGCAGTGGTCGGCCCGGGCTTCATCACAGCGAACGTGGACAACGATGCCGGCGGCATCTTTACCTACTCGTCTGCCGGCGCGCAGTTCGGCTATGCCCTGCTGTGGACGCTCGTCCCCACCACTATTGCGCTGGTCGTGATCCAGGAGATGGCGGCCCGCATGGGTGCGGTCACCGGTAAAGGCCTCAGCGACCTCATTCGCGAAGAATACGGCCTGCGCATCACCTTCTTGATGATGGCCGCCCTGGTGCTGACCAACTTCGGTAACGTGGTGGCTGAGTTCGCCGGGGTGGCCAGCAGCCTGGAGCTGTTCGGCGTCTCCCGCTACATCTCCGTACCGCTGGCTGCGGCAGTGGTGTGGCTGATCGTGGTGAAGGGAACGTACAAGGGCGTGGAGAAGGTGTTCCTGGTGGCGTCCTTTTTCTACATCGCCTACATCGTTGCCGGCTTCCTGGCTCGGCCTGACTGGAACCAGGCCATGCTCAGCGTGGTGAAGCCGCCATCGCCCTCGACCCTACGCCAGCCTCCGTATCTGTACCTCGTCATCGGCATGATCGGCGCCACTATTGCGCCCTGGATGCAGTTCTACCTGCAGGCCTCAGTCGTCGAGAAGGGAGTGACGGTGAGGCAGTACGGAGCGTCGCGCATCGACGTCATAACCGGCGCCATATTCGCACCACTGGTAGCGGGCTTTATCGTGGTAGCCTGCGCGGCCACGTTGCACGCTTACGGTTACCGCGTGATCCGCGATGGCGCCGACGCAGCCCAGGCGCTGCGCCCGCTGGCCGGCAAGTATGCCTCCATTCTGTTCGCCGCCGGTCTGTTCAATGCCTCCTTGTTTGCAGCCTCCATCCTGCCGCTCTCGACCGCGTACACGGTGTGCGAAGGAATGGGGTTCGAGTCCGGGGTGAACAAGAAGTTCCGCGAGGCGCCGGTGTTCTACTGGCTTTACACCGGTCTGCTGGCGGCGGGCGCGGGCATCATCCTGTTGCCGGACATGCCGCTCGTCCAGATCAGCGTGCTGTCCCAGGTGATTAACGGCATTCTGCTGCCTTTTGTGCTTGTCTTCATGCTGTTGCTGGTGAACAAGAAGGACCTGATGGGCGATTACGTCAACTCGCGGACCTACAACATCGTCACTTGGGCGACGACGCTTGTGATGATCGCACTGGTAGCCCTGTGGTTCTGGACGCTGCGCGGGCGGGGCTGATGAAAGCGGTGTTCAACTCAGGGCGCGCGCAGGCTCTACAGCACCTTGCCCGCAGCCAGGTCGCGGACAAGTTCGAGGTCGGCTTCGAGAAAGTCGAACCGTTCGAGATCGGTCAGCGGTACCCACTGGATGTCGCGGAAGATGCGGTTTTCCGGCTCGCCCTCAAAGTGGTTGACCAGAAAAAAGCGCAGCTGCACGTTGCTTCCGCCTTTGTAGGTGTGGCGGATGCGCGCCACCTCGTCGCCGATGCGGGCTTCAATGCCAAGCTCCTCTTCCAGCTCGCGGCGCAGGGCGTCAATGGGTTGTTCGCCTGGTTCAATCTTGCCGCCGGGGAATTCCCACTTCAGCGGCATGGTCTGATAGCGCGTGCGCTGGCAGATGAGCACCTGGCCATCACGGAGAATCAGAGCCGCTGCTACCTGCTTCATCGCGCCTGGGAGCCGGCGTAGAGCCGGCTGGCTTCCGGGTCCACGCAACTGGTGAAGGTGAAGGCAAACGCCGCCACGCCGGACGACCGGCAGAGCAGCTCCAGGGTGTGCGTGCCAAAGTCACGGTTGTCGATAAGGGAGTACATGCGGGGCTGGTCCACCACGATATAGCTCTCATCGTTGCGGAAGCTGGTATCGTCGGTGGCTTGTTCGCGGGATAGGGGACGGCCGTCTTGCCGGACCAGCACCTCGCAGGTGGAGTTGGGTGGGGCCGACATCACCAGGTTCACCGCCGCCGCCGAATACTTGAGCACCAGTCCGGCGCCGGCCTCGTCAGCGCCCAAGAACTCTGCCGTTGACCTCCAGCGTCCGTGGGCGTAGAAGACGCCCTCCTCTGGCTCAGCGTCGAGTGAATAGTTCGCCGATTGATCTTCGACAAAGCCGCTGCGGTTGCCGATCCGGCCCCGGCGGTAGCCGAGATAAAGCTCCGGGGTAGGGCAGAAGCAAACTGCGCCGGGACGATCGGAATCGCGCAGCGGCGCCATGAGCGCTGGCAACTCCGCAGCAGGATTGATCTCCCGTAGCAGCTCCTGGATAGCGGCTTCCGTTTCCTGATAGGCGCCCTCACCGAAGTGAGCGTAGCGTACGTAGCCGTTGGAGTCGATCAGGTACTTGGCCGGCCAGCAGCGGTTGGCGAAGGCCTGCCAGACTTCGAAGTTGCTGTCGATCAGGATGGGATAGGTGAGATCGAACTCTCGTACGCCGCGCTCAACGTTGGACTCATACTGGGCGAAGGTGAATTCCGGGGTGTGCACCCCGATCACCACAAGGCCATGATCCCGGTAGCGCTCGTGCCAGGCCTTGACATAGGGAAGCGTGTGGATACAGTTGACGCAGGTGTAGTCCCAGAAGTCGATGAGCACGACCTTGCCACGGAGCTGCCGCATCGAAAGCGGCGGTGAATTCAACCACGCGCGCGCAAGCTCCGGCGCTCGCACCCTTCCCGGTTCGATCCTCATGCGGTAGTCTTCTCGAGATAACGGCCGACCAGCGCCGCGCAGTGCTCCACCAGTTTGCGGTCTTCCGGCCCAAAGGCGGCGGGAGAATGGCTGTCGATGTCAAGCTCGCCCACCACTTCGCCGCGCACGAACACCGGCGCCACAATCTCCGACTTGGTTTCAACGGAGCAGGCGAGATATCGGGGATCGGACGCGACGTCGTCCACTACGATGGTCTGGCCGCTCGAAGCTGCCGCGCCGCAAATGCCTTTGTTCAAAGGGATGCGCGTGTGTGGCGTCGCTGCGCCCACGAACGGCGCAAGCATCAGTTGGTCGACGCCGTTTCGGCCTCGTTCGACCATGTAGAAGCCGATCCAGTTGTACTTCGGTGCCCCGTCAGCCAAACGGCGGACGACGGTCCACATCAGGTCGTCGGCAGATCTCGCTTGCTCGGCCACCTGTTCCAGCTCTCGCAGCAGGCTCTGGGTTTCTTGTTCGGTGGCGGGCATTCAACTATTAAAGCACAAGTGAAGGAAGGGTCAGCGGCGTGAAAAAAGTGGAAAAGTACTTAGTGATTGCTTTCGGCCAGGCCACGGATGCCGCGCGGCATCTGCGGATGCCGCTCGGGGTGGATTGCCATTTCCAAGGCGCACAAGCCGTCGAGCAGGGTAGGCGCGGGAGTATTCAGCAGCTCGTCCGAGATGCAGTAGACGCGTCTCTGGCGGGCGGCCCGCAGCTCGTGCCACCGGCGTTCGCGCAGGACCTTCTCTAGCGGGACGCGATCGCCCGCTCCGCACCACGCCATCACGATGACGTCGGGGTCGGAGCGGCGGACGGCCTCCGCCTCCGTCTTTGCTCCTGGCTCGCCGACAAACTCCCCGCCAGCGGCTTCCACCAGTTCCGCCACCCAGCGCTGCGAGTGAATGATGGGCTTGCCCCACTCTTCGCAGAAGACGCGCGGTTTTGGCGAAGTCGAGTGGTTGCGCGCGCAGGCAGCGGCGATCTCGCGTTGCATTTCGGAGATGATCTTCTGGCCGCGGTCGCTCGCTCCCATCACCCCGGCAATGGCGGCTATGTCGGTGTAGATATCAGCCAGCGATTTCGGTGCCAGCCCCAGGAAGCGTATCCCCGCCTTGAGAATCTGAGCGACGGATTCAAGCTGGTACGGGACTGCCGCGATCACCAGCTCCGGCCCTGCCGCTATGATTTGTTCGGCCTGCGCGGTCCATGAGTCCGACACAATTGTGATGCCGCCCAGGTCGGGCACGACGTCCTTGCAGTAGCGCGTGCATGCCACCAGCCGGTCCAGCATTCCGAGGTGAGCCAGGATCACGCTGGCGCTGGGCTGCAAAGAGACAACACGCTGGGGAGAGAAGTCGGCCTGCATGCAAGGTCAATTGCGAAGCTGCGGCGCGTCGGCTACCCGGAAAGGCTCGAGCTCGGCCACATCGATCTGCGGCAGCCGCTGCCACCGGTGCTTCAGATAGGCCCACGGAATGTGAAACAGCATTACCTTGGGACTAAATTTGGCAGATGTGTGGATGAAGCACGAATGAGTGCACCAGCATTGTGCCTTGGGAATGGCCGCGATCTCTTGTTTCATTTCTGGGGAATTAAGTGCGGCGGTCAAATCGAAGTCGAAGTCCTGAAGCCGGCCAAGCTTGGAGCGCAACTCGCACGCGCGAAAGCTGCCATCATGGTCAATGACTATCGTGGTTTGACCGGCAGTGCAGGCCATCGGCCAAGCCTTGTTGCTGTAGTGATTTTGCTCGTGTAAATCAAAGTGAAACTTCAAGTGGCCCAGGTAGTACATACGGGCAAAGTGGCGCGCCGGCGGCGCGAGGTGCTCGAACAGCCTATCGGCATATCGCTCGTGCGCCCTCAAGATCCGGCGGTGCAATTCGGCGAGTTCCTGAGGAGGCAGACGCTTCAGGGATACGTCCATGGGGTCGCCACGGATGATCTCGCAGTAATGGCCGTCGAGGTCATAGTCGCGCAGCAGCTTGAGGCCGAGGTCCACCAGTTCGTGGTAGTTCTCCGCCGTGATCACGCTGACCACGTTGCGCCGCAGCCGGCGGACGCCTTTCCACTTGGCGCCGGCAAGATCCAAAGTAGCGAGCGTTTTCTGAAAATTGTTGGGCACGCCGCGTATGGCATCGTGGGTGTTGGCCAGACCGTCGAGAGAGAAGTTGAGGTCAATCGCCAGTTCCGGACAGCGATCGAGCACGCGGGTGATGACCGATTCCAGTTTCTGCGGCAGCAGGCCGTTGGTGGGAAGGTTGACGTGCCGCATGCCGTTGTTGACGTAGAACAGCTCGATGATCTCAGCCAGTTCCTTCCGCAGAAATGGTTCGCCACCCGAGAGCCACAGCTTGTGAAACGGCGGCGCCGTGGCGCTGAGGTGCGCAATCTGGTCGAAAGTAAGATCGCGGCTCTGGTTCAACTCCTCCCAGTAAAAGCAGGTGCGGCAGAGCGAATTGCAAGCCGAGGTGACGAACAGGAACAGCGATTCCAGCCGCTTGGGACGGAAGATGCCACGCACGTGCTGGACGTAACTGACGGCCACGATGGCAGCGATTATAGCTTCGGCGGACGACTATACTGAGAATTCCTGCGTGTGCTGTTGACCGCTACTGGCCGCTGCCGACTGCTCCAATGTATTCGCCGCAGATCATTGACCACTTCGAGCATCCGCGAAACGTGGGCGAGATCGCTGACGCCGACGCCACAGTCCGAGTGGAGAATCCCGTCTGCGGCGATATTCTGCAATTGTGGCTGAAAGTCGAGGGCGGCCGCATCGCTGCGGCGAGCTTTCGTGCCAAAGGCTGTGTGCCCTCGATCGCCTGCGGCTCGGCGTTAACGGAGTTGCTGCAAGGACGCAGGCTCTCCGAGGCACGAGCGTTGCGCCGTGAAGAGCTGGTGGTAGCGGTTGGCGGCCTGAGAAAGGAGTCCACTCACGCCAGTCATCTAGCCATGGACGCGCTCGCCGCCGTGCTGAAACAGCTGCCGTAGTCGCGAAAAAAAGGAAGGGTCAGGTTTCTGGGCGGTAAATGACCCAGCCGCGCAGGCGAGCAAGCTCTTCCAGTTCGGCGTCGGGGCCAATGGCGAAGGCGTGGCGTGCGAGAGAAAGCATGGCGACATCGTGCACGGTGTTGCCGAAGGCAACGTCTACAGGGGCGCCAATCTTCTCGTTGATAGCTTGCGCCTTGCCCTGGCCGGTGGGAACGCGCAGCAGGCGATTAGAGGCGCAGCCGTTCTCTTTCTCCACGCAGGCGGCAAGGACCCGCTCCTCCGGGATGCCGAACCGCCGCGCGCCCGCATGTACCACCCATTCGTTGGTGGACGACACCGCCCAAATCTGGCAGGCGCGCTCGCACAGATCCATAATCAACTCCTGCATCTGCGGGAAGATGCGCAACGCAACCTTCTCCGCGAAGAAATCTTCGGCGGCGTGTATGAGTTTTTCCTCGGGGATACCTTTGTGGATGGTGACCATTTCCCCGCACATTTGCTCCTCGGCGACCTGGCCGCGCTTGTACTCCTCGTAACGGGATAGCGCAGATTTGGCGGTTGCGTGCGGCAGCAGCCTTCGATCGATTTCCCAGTAGAAGAAGTCCTCGCCCGCGTCTCCCGACCACAGCGTGCCATCGCAGTCAAAGACGGCGACCCGCGGCTTCAGGTCGAGCACGCTCTGGATGAAGTCGCCAGCGGAGCGGAAACTAGAAGTCATTGCATCTTCAGGGCGGCGTAGTCCTCGGGGGTGTCCACATTGGCGACCACCGGAGGATCGTCAACGGGCACGTAAACGATGCGCGGCTGCAGGGAATGTTCCACGTCGCGTGCGGTGGATGTGGGGGGAGCTTTGAGGAAGGCTTCGATCATCTCCCGTCCCACCACAATTGGGTGCCCGTGCTTGCCGCCGTACTCGGGGATCACTGCCCACGTCCCCCGTTCAACAGCCTCGCTGAAGGCCCGGCAGAGAAGCTCAACTGTACTTGGCTGGGCAGGCGGGCGATCGACCAGAGCCACGATGGCGGCGTCGCGCCCGCGGTTGAGGACCTCCTGGAGTCCGACCTGGAGAGAACTGAACTGGCCGCGCTCGGGAGCACGGTTCACGGCGAGAAAAGCACCGTGGGCGTAGACGACGGGGCTGATGGAATCGGCATTCTTGCCGGCGACCACAATCACCAGTTGCGTGTACGGCTGGAGCAACTGGATCGCACCCGACAGAAAAGTACCGGCTTGGGAGCCAGCAGAGCTGCGAGGAGGCCAGGGCAGCAGCGCCTTGTCACGGCCCATGCGGGAAGATTCACCGGCGGCCAGGACCACGCCACAAAAGCTGGGTGCGCGAGCCAAAGGGTCAGTCCGTCGAGGGAGTGGGCTCGGCCTGCTCGGCCAGCGAATAGCGCATGACGGGCACAGCCGCTTCGGCGTGGCGGCGGATGGCGATCATCTCCCCGACAACGGCCACGGCGATTTCTTCCGGGGTGATGGCGCCGATGTCGAGGCCCATGGGGGCATGTAGGCGTTCGAATTTCTGCCGCGGGATGCCTTCCTTCTCTAACTCCTTATAGATAGCGATGACCTTACGCTTGGAGCCGATCATCCCTATGTAGCGCGCCGCGGTGTCGACGGCCCAGCGCAGCACGCGCATGTCGTCATGGTGACCGCGGGTGACGATCACCAGGTAGGAGTTCTCGTTAGGCGCAATCTGCGCCATGGCGTGGTCGAAATCATCCGCATAGATCTCCTGCGCCTCGGGAAAGCGCTCGCGGTTGGCGTAAGATTCGCGGTCGTCCACCACCACGACTTCGAAGCCGGCAATGCGCGCGACCTTGTAGAGGTTCAGCGCCACGTGACCGGCGCCGAAGATGTAAAGCACGGCTATGGGCAGGATGGGCTCGATGAAGATTTCCAGCGTGCCACCGCAGACCAGGCCGGTGTCGTACTTGGGATTGTTGTTGAGGTTGAAGCTGAGAGTGCGCGGCTTCTCCGATTCCATTACCTCGCGCGCCACTTGCCAGACCTCGGCCTCGACGCAGCCACCCCCGATGGTGCCGGCGATGGAACCGTCGTCGCGCACCAGCATCTTGGCGGTCTGGAACGACGGGATGGAGCCACGCACGTTGACAATGGTGGCCAGCGCCCCGCGGCGGCCTTCCCGGCGCAGCTTCACGAGTTCTTCGTAGACATCCACAGCCGAGTTATTTTACGCCCGGCCCTCACCCCGGGGCCCGGTTTGGATGCGATTGAAAATGCGGACAGTTACGCAGGGCTGAAGGGATATCGTGGCAGTGATCTCGCAATATGAAGGAGTTAGAGGCAAAATCCCGGAAATAAAGGAGTAAGGGGCGAACTAGGGTGTTTACATCTAGACATACAATCAAGGTACGATAATATCACAAGGTATCCGAGTTTGCAATGGCGCGTCACCTGCATCCTGGAAGGAAACAGCAGTCAACGCTTAAGGATGATAGCGGCGCCAGTACCCGAAAATCCGCGCACCCGATTGCTAGCGCTGTGATGCGAAGGTGGCAGTGCGTTGACTTACGTCTCGGCGGGAGCCTAACATGCCCCCTCTGCGTCCATGATCGGTCAGACGGTTTCGCACTATCGCATAGAGGAAAAGCTGGGCGGCGGCGGCATGGGCGTGGTGTACCGGGCGGAAGACCTCCGACTTGGCCGGCGTGTGGCCCTCAAGTTCCTCCCGCAAGAGCTATGGCGGGACCGGCAGGCGCTGGAGCGCTTCCAGCGCGAAGCACGCGCGGCTTCGGCCATCAATCACCCCAACATCTGCACCATCTACGAGGTCGACGAGCATGAGGGCCAGCCCTTCATTTGCATGGAGTTCCTGGAAGGCGAGACGCTGAAGTACCGCACCGCCAACAGCCGCCTCGACACCGAACAGATCATGGAAGTGGGCATCCAGGTGGCCGATGCCTTGGACGCGGCGCACGAACGAGGGATCATCCATCGTGACCTCAAACCCGCCAATATCTTTATAACGCGCCGTGGGCAGGCGAAAGTGTTGGATTTCGGGCTGGCGAAACTAGTGCCCGACCGCAAGCGCGTGGCCGAAGGTGTCGGCGTCGCATCCTTGGCAACCATCGGCACCACCGAGGAGAACTTGACCAGCACGGGCGTATCGCTGGGCACCGTGGCCTACATGTCGCCAGAGCAGGCACGGGGAGAAGAACTGGACGTGCGCACTGATCTGTTCTCATTCGGCGCCGTGCTGTACGAGATGGCCACGGGCAAGCCGGCGTTCACGGGGAGCACTTCGGCGGTCATCTTCGATGCCATCCTGAATCGCGCCCCGGCGCCCATTCTGCGGTTCAATCCTGACCTGCCGGTGGAACTCGAGCGCATCGTCACCAAGATCATGGAAAAGAACCGCGAGCTGCGCTACCAGACCGCGGCCGAGCTGCGCGCCGATTTGAAGCGTGCCAAACGTGACAGTGATTCCGCACGTGTGACCGCGACCTCGGCACCGTTACCGGCGGTGCGCCGCCGGCGGCGCACCGCGGCCATGGCTACGGCAGCGGGCATGCTGGTCCTGCTGCTGCTCTTGGGCCTCAACCTGGGCGGGCTTAGGGAACGGCTGTGGCGAGGCTTTGGCTCGGGACGCATCCAGTCGATCGCCGTCCTTCCTTTTGTCAACGCGAGCACGGACGGCAATGTGGAGTACCTCAGCGATGGCATCACGGAAGGCATCATCAACAGCCTGGCGCAGCTTTCCAACGTGCGGGTGAAGTCCCGTAGCGCCGTCTTTATTTACAAGGGGCAGCAATCCGACCCACAGAAGATCGGACGTGACCTCGATGTTGAGGCCGTATTGGTAGGAAGGGTTACGCAACGTGGTGAAACGCTGAATATTCAGGTTGACCTCGTGAATGTCGGTGATGGATCGCAAATATGGGGCGCACAGTACAACCGCAAGCTCTCCGACTTGGTGGTGGTGCAGGAAGCCATTGTCAGGGACATCTATGAAAACCTGCGCCCGAAGCTGACCGTCGAGGAGAAGCAACGCCTGACCAAGCACTACACCGAAAACGCGGAAGCTTACCAGCTTTATCTGCGGGGCCTGTATTACTGGAACCGGTCGACGGAAGACGGATTGAAGAAGGCCGCCAATTATTTCCGCGAAGCGGCGCAGAAGGACCCCAATTACGCCCTGGCCTATGCCGGACTGGCGGACACATACACGCTGCTGGGAGATTCCGGGTATCTTCCGTCGAGGGATGCCTGGCTGCGGGCAAAGTCTGCCGCTTCGGAGGCGCTGAGGGTCGACGACCGCCTGGCGGAGGCGCACACCTCCTTGGCGTTGGTCAAGGAGCATTACGATTGGGATTGGGCAGGGGCGGAACAGGAGTTCAGGCGAGCCATCGAACTTAATCCCAACTCGGTGGCGGCCCACCACTGGTATGGAGATTATCTCCTGAAGATGGGGCGCTTCGAAGAAGCGGGTCGCGAGCTCAGGAGGGCACAAGAGCTGGAGCCGATGTCGCTCCTCATCAACACCACACTCGGCAAGCTGTATTACTTCACCCGCCAATACGACGAGGCCATCAAACAGCTACGCAAGACACTCGACATGGACTCCACCTTCGTACCAGCGCAGCGGGCGCTTGAGGCAGCGTACGCGCAAAGCGGGATGTACAAGGAGGCTGTGGCCGAGCGGCAACGGGTCATGACACTGGCCGGAAACCCGGAATTGGCAGCCTCCATCGGTCAGGACTATGCCGTGTCAGGTTACAAAGGTGTGCTGGAGAGCTGGCTGGAAGGATTGAAGGAGCTTTCCAAGCGAGGTTACGTGCCCGCATACACCTTGGCGCAAGGTTATGCCCAGCTCGGCGACAGGCAACAGGCAATCGAGTGGCTGCAGCGCGCGCATGAAGAGCGTGACAGCAGGCTGGTTTTTTTGAAAGTCGATCCCGTGTTTGATCCAATGCGCTCCGACCCCAAGTTCCAGGACTTGATGCACCGGCTCGGGTTCAGCTGATCGCCGGAAAGGAGCCAGTGATAGGTGTCGGTGCTTAATCGCAAAGCTCGCGCCGCGAGCACCCACAACATTTTTGACTTAGCGCAGTTGATAGCCCGGCTCGCCTGGCAACCGGCCGGACACCCGTATCACTCTGGCCCCGGGCCGCACGTCCTTGGCGTCCATGAAGGCAATGGCGCCCGGGATCGCCTTCACCAACTCATTGGCCATGTCGTTGGAATAGACGATCTTGGGCGCGGAAACTGCTTCGGCTCGAAAGATCTTGGCGATCCAGAACTGTTTGAATTGGGCTTCAGTCATCTGGTAGATGACCTTGAGCACCACGGCGCGTTCGCGAGCCACGGGCGCGCGGATGAGCAGAACGACGGGGACCTCGCTGTTCCAGTATTGGCGCTCGCCCAGCAAGACCTTGCGCACCTCGCTCAAGCTCAGGTCGGAAACGGGGGTATCGGGATGCACGACCACGGCGATGTCGGTTGTGCGTGTGCCCTGCGCGGCCGCTTGCGCCACGAAGACAAACCAGGAGCAGCTCACCGCTGCCAACACCAGCGACCGCCACTTGACACTGGTTCTCATCGGTACAAATCAAAAAGTGAAACTAGTCTGCAGGAAGAGGCCATTGACGCGCGGTTCTCCCGCTTGACGGCGAGTGTTCCGATACTCGCCCTTCATCGCGGCAAAACCGGAGATGTCGTAGCGTACGCCGATAGTGGAACCTACCAAGTTCGCCACGTTTAAAACCGGCTCGCTTTGAGGGACGTGAATATACTCGAAGCGGTAGTAGGGCTTCCACTTGTTCTCGGACCAGGGAAGCCGGTAGGCGAGCTGAATGTAGTATCCCTGACTGTTCACGATGCGCCCGGTCAACAGCTCCCGGTGGCGGACGTTGGCGAATTCTGCAAGGACCTCCGGCTTTTCCTTGGTCCAGGCGACATGGGCGGAGGTGATCCACTCACTGACCTGCGGACCGAGATCCGGAGAGATCTTGTCGCGATATACGGATGCGCCAAACTGCAGGCCGTAAAATCGCGACGGCCGACCAAAGACGCTGGCCACCCAGGCGCGGTGGTTGTTGCTATCCCCGGCGTCGCCGGCGCGGCTGATGATCGAGGCGCGCCCATTGCCAACGCCTGCATTGTAGCCCAGCCCCAGACCGCCAGAAGGAATACTGCCTTCGGCCAGTAATCCCACAAAATGAATGGGAACGAACCGGCCTCCGAAGCGAACCATCTCCGGCCGGCTGATGGTGGTCTGTAGCCAAGCACCGTGATGGAATGCAGTGTTCCAGTAGCCGATAGGGGTGTGATAGCGGCCAAAGGAGAGCTTGAAGTGGTCGTTGTAATCGTAGCGGATGATGGAGCGCTCCACTTCCACGGCATATCCAGTGCTACTGGCAGTGAAGCTCAACTCCCCAAAGTAGCTGATCTTTTTTGACAATGGTGAAGCCAGGTGCAGCACGAACTGGCCAAGATTGAAGCCACTTCGCACACCCGGCTCATCAGTAGCCGAGAAGTCAACGTCGGCGAAGCCACGCAGATTCAGCGAAGGGTACTCATGCTCTGCCTGGCGGACCGCGGAGTGCTCAGCCGGTGGGTCGGTCGGCGCCGGGCGGGCGGCCTCCACTTGGGTATGGGCTGAGACCGCAAGAACATTGCCGGAAATGGCTTGAGCCGGCGATGAACACTGCTGCGTTTCCAGTTCGCTCACGCGCTTTT